>CAZJCH010000050.1:0-10397 GCA_964544005.1 uncultured Papillibacter sp. | reverse complement strand
CAAGCTAGACATGCGGGTTCGATTCCCGTATCCTGCTTACGGGCTTAGCCCTCGAAAGCACTTCAATTCTGAAGTGCTTTTTATTTTGTATTAAGTGAGCACCATGCAAAAATCCATGCATAATTACGAAAGTTCTTCGCTTGTGCGGTTTATCCTGGCAGGCGCTCTAATTGCTGTCTTTGCTGTGTACATCCAAGTCCTTTCTGTTTGTCCTTTACCTTCGCATATACGACGTCAAAATATTCGACGAACCGATGAGTGTCCTTGCGGCTCACCATGACCTCGTACGACATTTTATTAGGGTAATAGTCGAAATAACCGTAACCGAGAATAACGCCCGGATAATACTCTCTGCCCGTAACGGTAACATAAACGGATTGTCCTATTTGGGCTTTTTTCAACACTTCGAATTGTTCTTCCATTAATCATCACCTCAAAACACTATGTCTGTAAATTGATTTTTATCATCATACAGATCTACGAATGAGAGTGGTAAATCCTTGCATCTTTTTGCAGAATTTCTTATATTTGTGCAATATGTCTATGGGTATAATCGTTAATTATGATATATCTAGTAATAACATGTGAAATGCCCGTTGTTCAGTGGAACGCAAATGAAGGGGCTGTAGCATTTTTGTTTGCTACAGCCCCGTGCTTCCGGTTTACGAGATTTGTTCAAAAGAGCGACGGCGGTTTTACTGTCGGTATTTCGGCCTACAGCGGCTAAACGCCCCTTAACATACCGGCAGACAAGCTCACCGCCGTCAACTACGCCTTTGCAACAATCGGTGATGATTTAAAGATTGCTCTGGGCGACCCTTACATAGACCCGACGATGCTGCCCTGTTGTTTATAACTCTCTACATCTTTCTGCTGATTACCCGATAAGAAATCAGGAACACAAGCATCTGAACGCACAGGACACCTACGGCGATCAGCGCCGGTATAATATAGTCCAGGTAGACCAAGACGAAGGCCATCGCTCCGAGCATGACGGCCGCCGCCGTATTTGAGACGGCGTACGAGGCTCTGGTGATCTGAATATGTCTCTCGTCCTTCAGGTTGATTTCTTCTTCTCTCAGCTTCTCTGCATTAAACCTCATGCGATACAGCGTTAAAATGCCGCCGCCTATGAATACCGCGCCTATTCCTGTAATCATACCAAGCAGCATAACAAGATTAAAAGACTGCGTTATGCCCAGTAATACGCCAAGCACGCCGAAAACCACCAAAATGGCGCCGATCAGCAGCGAAAAATAACAGCTGCTTTTACTTTTGGGTAGTTTCCCGGAATTACATAGCATTTTGATTTCCTCCTCATCCTTACATCTTTCTGCTGTTTGCCCCGTGGGCGATCATGGTCACGACGGCCTGTACCCACATGGCTCCAACCATGCACAGCGCCGGAGCTACGTAGCGGAGCAAGACAAAGACAAAGGTCATGACGGCAAACAAAAGCGTTGCGGCAACGCTGGAAACGGCCAGCGAGGCTCTTGTGATCTGAACGTTTCTTTCATCCTTCAGGTCGATTTCCTCCTGCTTCAGTTTTCTCGGAGAGACGACCGCCATATAGATAAGCCGGGCAATACTGAGACAGATGAGCACCCCACCCGCTCCTGTGAACATCCCCATCAGCATGGCGACCGCCCCCGTCTGTCCCTCGTCGTTTAACAAAACCCCGATCAGGCCGAACGCCAGCGAGACAGCCCCCACCAGCAGCAGCACAAACCACAATTTTTTGCTTGTTACTGTTTTACATAACATGATTTATTCCTCCTCATAGATACGTTTCAATCTATCACATTTCCTTACTTAATTTGCAGATATAGTAAATATTCGTGGCGATGACAAACAGGTACGCCGCGATAAATGCGAGTATAACGTGCAGGTCGGCCTGCATCAGGACGAATCCCAACATCAGCGCGCCGAAAACCATGATCATCATGTCGTAGGCCTTCGCTTTCGCCTTATTTCTGATGGCCATATTGCGCTCGTCCTTCTCCTCGATCTCCGCCTGTTTTGCCGCGGGGCCGCCCCTGCGCAGCAGACGGAGCTTGATCGCCGTACCGAGATTTCCGCCGAAAATGCCGCAGCCGACACCGATGCAGATATAAGGCAGGGTCAGTAGTATTCCTGACGAATCCCTGTTCAGTACGACAAGCGCCACGCCGCCTGCAAACAAAACGAGACCGAAGACAGACAGCACGATATATTTCCGAATGCTCTTCTTTTTCAACGATTACTCCTCCTCATAGATAAAGATATCTTCAATCGTCATCCCGAAATACCGTGCGATTTTGAAAGCCAGTTGAATGGACGGGTTGTAGCGGCCGTTTTCGAGGGAGCCGATGGTCTGGCGGGAGACCTCCAGGGCGTCGGCCAACTCCTCCTGACGGATACCGCGGGATTTACGCAATTCCTCTAATCTGTTCTTCAATAAGACCGCCTCTCTTATGGAAAGTTTGCTTTACATTCTTACAATAACACCGTGTAGAAGAAATGTCAAGCTTACTTTCCATTTTTATTTTCATGCCTTGTCCTATTGAAAGAATCCCGATAATTCGGTATGATGAAAAAACAAACATAGAGTCAAGGAGTATGCCGCCATGCTGAAATATCCCCATTTGTTTGAGCCGATCCGTCTCGGGAAGACGGTGTTCCGCAACAGGATGTTCGCTTCGCCCATTTCCGAGCGGGCTGTCGATTCCCTTTACAGGCCCAACGCGGAGGGCATCGCTTTTTATGAGCAAAAGGCCATGGGCGGCGCCGCGTCCGTGTGCATCGGCGACTGCGTCGTCGACACGAAGCATGGCCTTCTGGGCGAATATATGATCCGCCTGGACAATCCGAACACGCAGCGTTCCCTGAATCTGCTTTCAAACGCCATCACCAGACAGGGCGCCGTGGCTTCTGCGGAGCTCATGCACGCCGGGCTTTACGCCTACGGCTCCAGAATGGAAGGCAATAAAGTCTACGGGCCGTGCGCGGGCGTCGACGCCCAGGGCAATGCTTATGAGGAAATGACGGAAGCTGTCATTGAAGAGACAATAGGCGCATACGCAAAATCAGCCGAGTGGGCAAAGGCCTGCGGCTTCGGCATGGTGACAATCCATGGCGGCCACGGCTGGCTTTTTTCCCAGTTCATGTCCTCCAAGGTGAACCTGCGAAAAGACAAATGGGGCGGGAGCCTTGAAAATCGCATGCGCTTCCCTCTGGCGGTTTGTGAAGCGATCCGTAAAAGCTGCGGCCCCGGCTTTCCCATTGAGATCCGTATCAGCGGCTCGGAGGTGACGCCCGGCGGTTACGACCTTGACGAGGGCATCGCTATCGCTAAAATGCTGGACGGCCATGTGGACCTGATCCATGTCTCGGCGGGCCACCATGAGCGGCGGGAGGTCTTCACCGTCACGCACCCCAGCATTTTCTGTACGGACAGCTGCAATATCGGCTTCGCAGCCGCAATAAAAAAGCACGTTAAAACGCCGGTGGCATCCGTCGGCGCCCACTGCGACCCGGAGCTTCTGGAGGAGATTATCGCCTCCGGTCAGGCGGATGTGGTCGAGCTGGCCCGCGCCGTCATGGCCGATACGGACCTGGTGAGCAAGGCCCGTGCGGGAAAACCCGAGGACATCCGACCCTGCCTCCGGTGCCTGGCCTGCTTCTCGCATCTTTTGACAAACGGGCAGATCTACTGCGCCGTCAACCCGCAAATCGGCCGCGAACTGGAGTACAGACACGCGCAGACGCCCGTCAAGAAGAAAACCGTCCTCGTCGCGGGCGGCGGCGTCGGCGGCATGCAGGCGGCGCTGACGGCATCGAAGGCCGGCCATAACGTCACCCTCTGCGAAAAGAGTGACCGCCTCGGCGGCGCGCTTGTCTGCGAGGAACATGTGCCCTTCAAGCACAAAATCAGGGATTACCTGGCTTATCAGGCGCGGCAAATAGGGCGCGCGTCCATCGACGTACGGCTTCAAACCGAAGTCACGCCTGAACTGGCTTCATCACTCAAGCCCGATGTTATTATCGCCGCGCTGGGCGCGCGCCCCGTTGTGCCGCCGATTAAGGGAATAGAAGGTACAAACGTCCTCAGCGCCGAATATGCTTACGAGAATATAACTGCCGTCGGCAAAAAAGCCGTCATTCTGGGCGGCGGGCTTGTGGGCATCGAGCTGGCCATTTATCTGGCGTCTCTCGGGAAAGACGTCACCGTCATGGAAATGATGCCTGAAATGAATAACGGCGGCAACATCCTCCACCAGCACGCGCTGGACGTTGAAATCACCCGCCTGAACATCCGTCTTACCCTGGGCACAAAGGCCGTCGAGATCAGCGATAAAGGCGTTCTTGGCTGCAGGGGCAGTCAAGAAGAGCTTTTTGAAGCCGACACTGTGATTTACGCCATCGGGCAGGCGCCTCTCAGCGCCGAAGCGGACGCTCTGCGGGACTGCGCGCCGGAGTTTTATATCATCGGAGACTGCGGCATTCCGAAAAACATCATGCAGGCCACATCGATGGCGGACGCCGCCGCAAAAAACATTGGCAGGCTGTAAGCCTGATACCGCGGAGGCGATAAAATGAAACTGACTTCCGAGCTGATCTTCGACCGCCTCTCCGAGCGGTTTAATGTGCTCTACGCCGTATCAAACGACAAAAGCACCGTTGCCGGCAGGCCGGTATTTTATGAGAGAGGCTGCGATTTTTACGGTCATTTATGCATCCTTTCACCCTGGGATACTGTCTCCGAACTGCCTGACAGCGGTGTATTTGTCTGCGTTGGCGAGCTCCCGGAGGATATCTCCATACCAAATGCGGAGCTCATAACTGTTCCCGGAGATGTCCCTGTCAATGCGCTTTTCAACGTGCTTCAGAATGTTTTTGACTATTATGACGCCTGGGAGGATGAGCTCGGCGCTATCATTGACGCCGGCGGGGGTTATTCGGAGCTTATACAATGCGCAACGGGCTATCTGGGCTGTCCCATATCGATCGTCGACGAGGATTTTACCATCGTCGCCATTTCCGAGCATTCCGCCGTCGAATTCAGGGACGAAATCGAACAGGACAAGATATCCGGCTCCATTATGAACGAGCTGATATCGGATCCGCTCTTCAGCAAAGGCCTTCATAACAACGATGTTTTTGAATTCAACATCGGCGGCGAGCGGTTTTTATCGTATAATTTCAAAAAAGACGGAAATTACCTGGGGAGAATGACGCTTTACCTCAAGGATAAGAAGTCAACGGAGTCATACAAATTCCTGTTCCGCTTTCTGGCACGTAAAATTGAAGTCGTTCTCAAAAAATTCGGCGCCTTCCTGCTGCATAAGGAAACCTTCTCATCGCTTCGTGAGATATTATCGGGTTTTCTGAACAACAAGGTACCGGACAGTCAGTATGTGGAAGACGGACTTGGTGAAAACGGCTGGTCTTATGACGACGAATATATGCTCATCCGGCTGCAGCCCGAATTCCGCCATGAATGGCAGCTTCACTCCACGTATTTGATCCCGCTGATTGAAAAGCAATGGCCGGGCTCCTGCGCGGTCGAAAGCGGGCAATACGTCGTTGTTCTGCTCAATCAAAATGTTTATGGCTCAAAAAGCGACAAAATGTTCCTGCAGGAGCTGGCGTATTTTTTGCGCGACGGCCTCATGCTGGCCGGCATCAGCCGGTCGTTCACGGGTTTTGACCAGATACCGTCGTATTTCAGGCAAACAGACCTCGCCGTCTCCCTCGGCCGGGACGCCGACCCTATGTGCTGGTACTACTGCTTCGACGATTACGCGCTGTCCTGCTGGCTTAAATTCGGTGTTCTGAGTTTTACGCCCGAACAAATCTGCAGCAGAAGCCTCCTCAGCCTTATTGCCTACGACAAGGACAACAATTCAGAGTACTACAAGACGCTCCGCACCTTCTATAACAACAGATTCAGCTACACGCACGCGGCCGGGAATCTGTACATTCACCGCACGACGCTGATCAAAAGAATCGAGCGGATTGTTGAGCTGACAGGGCTCGACCTGGACGACCCGGATGAGAACCTCTATCTTGAGATGTCTTTCCGATATCTTGATAAAACCAGGCCTGCGGCGGAAACACCCGAGGGCTAAACGCCCGCCTTTCCTCAAAAAAAAGACCCGCGACTTAAGTCGCGAGTCTTTTTATTTGGGTTGTTATCAGCCGGCGTAGGATGCGGGAGGATCCATTGTGACCGGGAAGGTCTTGTCCGTATCCGGATACGGATACAGGTCCATGCCCGTATACTGGTCGACAAACGCGAGATATTCCTTATACATATCCTTGGTGATCGTTGCGGTCGGCAGGAGCAAGTTTGCGTACGTCTCTCCTTTAGACTTTTCGACCCACTGCGGCCACAGCGTCTCGGCTGTCGCCTGACCTGAAATCATCGCGTACAGGCCACCGATGATCGGTTCGCCGTAGAGTCTCTGATCGCTGAAAATTGCGGACTTCCAGGAGCTGTCCTCGCCGGCATCCCACTGGTTGATGAGGGTTGAGCCGCCCGCTGTCGAGCAGACGGTCTGATCGGCTTTGCCTGCGTCGGCAGCAGCTCTGGCAATACCGACAGAGTAGTCATCGAAGAAGCCGCAGCCGATCCAGTACTTGATCTGCGGGTTGGCAGCAAGGGTGGTGGCAGCAAGATTGTAAGCGGTCTGTGTGGTCATATCGCCGGTGACACCATCGAGGAAGAAGTAGTTGGCATCAAGATAGCCGCCGTCTTTCCAGGCATCCTGAGATCCGGTGTGACGCATCTCGAGAAGCGGGACGACAGAGTAGCCGACGAACATACCGCCGGTGTTCTCCGGTGTCGCGTCAGCCCAGTTGGCCTTCGCGTAGTCGATGCACCATGTGAACATGTCATAGCCGAAGCCGTAGTTGTCAAAGCCGACGGCCGGGTGGGCCAGCTTGCCGTCGTCATCATATGCCGGAGACATACAGCCCATCCAGGGCATGTTGTTGTCATTGAGCGCTTCAACAACGGCCGGATACGTTGTGGAGTCCGGGTCAACCAGCAGGCCGTCATAGCCCTGGTCGGCGTACGTCTGAAGTGTGGTCAGGAACGTGTCGGCATCGGCGGCGGAGAAGCTGTTGTATTCAATATTCATATTTTTCGCCCATGCCTCGAAGGCGACGCTGAACATATCATACAGAACGCTTGTGCCGGAATACATATAAGCGATCTTGTATGTCGGATTCGATGAATAATCAAACGTAGGATCATAGAAACCGATATCGACTGCACCGCTCACGGGTTCTCCTGTTGCAGGGGCTCCTGTTTCAGGGGCACCGGAAGTGGGGGCTGAGCTGGCCGGCGCACTGGCGCTGGGGCTGGGTGATGTCGTGGTTCCACCGTTTCCGCATGCGAAAAGGGCAAAAACCATGACCATGGCTATAACGATTGCCAAAACTTTCTTCATGAATTAACCTCCTTATATTAACCCTTTCGGGTTGTTAACAGCGCGTTATGTCGACGAAAGACTATTCGTCATACATTCTGGTAATTTCATCCATATTTTTAATAAATGATTAACAATTTGTAACAATACTATTATAGATTTATTAAAGATAACAATAAATGCTCAAATAGTAGAAAGTTATGGCTCTCTAACGCTACGATTTGTAGTGTTAGAGAGCCAAATCGTGCGATAATCCTTTTACGGTTCTCAGTATTTCCCGATATCCCGCGCAATATGATAACCTGCCTGATTTGCCTCCAAAATATTCTTAGGCGTCAGGCAGTCGCCGATCTGATGAAATTGGCACGACATGTTCAAGGCGCAGGTGCGCAGCGCGTCAGCCTTTTCGCGCTCCGGTTTCAAACCAACAGCATAGATGACGGTATCGGCAGGAATCTGTCTTTCCGCCTGCTCCCCGCATGACCTTACAGCAACGCCGCGCGCTTCGACCGCGACGGCCTGCGTATCGGTCAGCACCGTGATGCCGAGCTCCCGGATTTTCATATCGAGCACGAACCCATGCAGCCGTGCGCCGGCATAATTGAGCTTGTCCTGCTGCTCAATGATAGTCACCTGTCTGCCGAGCTCAGCCAGATGGACGGCAAGCTCGACGCCCACAAGTCCGCCGCCGAGGATGACGACACGTCGCCCGGCCAGATCCGGGTTGATGTAAACTTGTTCGGCGCCGTAAACATTCCTGTTACTAATACCCGGAATATCGGGCACAACTGGGCGCGCGCCCAGAGCGGCGATGATGGCGTCGGGCTTCAGCTCCAGTACGAGCTCCGGTGTGACCGCCGTATTCAAGCGCACGTCGACAGCTGCTCTGGAGACTAACAGCGCCTGTTTCTCCAGGTACAGGTGGAGCTTGCGTTTAAAAGAGACGTTTGCTTCGCAGTTCAGAACGCCGCCGAGCTTATCTGTTTTCTCACAGAGAATAACCTCGTGCCCGCGCTCAGCTGCCGTCAGCGCCGCCTGCATTCCGGCGATGCCGCCGCCGGCCACGAGAATTTTCTTCAGGTGCTTCGGCGGAACATCGAATTTCGTCTCATATTCGAGGCCGATCACCGGATTGAGCGCGCACTGAAAGTACCTGACGGCGTCGGCTGTTGAAAAGCAGGCGTAGCAGCGGAGGCACTGGTTTATTTCATCCTCGCGGCCCAGCGTCAGCTTGAGTGGGAGCTCCGGCTCAGCCAGCGTACCGCGTCCCATGTTGATGATATCCGCCTTGCCGGAGGCGACGAAATCCTCCATCTGATAGGGGTCGGAGAATGCGCCGACAGTCGCCACCGGCGTTTTGACGTGCTTTTTGACCTCTGCGGCGTATTCACCCAAAGCCCCATCCGGCATAAACATCGTCGGGTGGGTAATATAGTAGATCTCCTCGTCCTCATGGTGCCCTGCCGACACATGGAGGAGGTCGACCTTACCGTCAAGCGCTTTGGCAATCCGGATGCCCTCATCAATATCGTACCCGCGCTCGCCCCGGCACTCCGAACCGCTCATGCGGAATTCAATGGGGAAGCCCGGCCCCACGGCGCGGCGTACCGCTTCCACAACGCAGAGCGGGAAGCGCATCCTGTTTTCCAGGCTGCCGCCCCACCTGTCACGCCGCGTATTGAGCTGCGGCGACATGAACTGGCTGAGAAGCCACCCGTGCCCGCCGTGGATCATGACCATACCGTACCCGAGCTCCCTGGCAAAAGCCGCAGCCTTTGCGAAGCAGCCGACCGTATGCTCGATCATTTCCTCCGACATTGCTTCCGCGTGAAAACCCTGATTGTTCACGGCGTCCACAGGGCCGTAGATCTTCCCGCCGTTTGCCGCAATATGATGGGCGTACATCCCGCAGTGCTGGAGCTCAACGGAGGCCACAGCCCCGTGGCGCGTGACGGCCCGGGCGAGCCTGCCCATCATCGGGCGGCATCGCCCGTCGTCAAAGGGCAGCTGGTAGCAGATAATGCTGCCCGACGTACTGTCCACGACGCAGTCTCCGACAGTGACGGCGGCATAACCGCCCTTCGCCTTAAGCTCATAAAACGCGATCATTTCCTCGGTGGGGAAATTCCGGCAGTCTGTGTTTGTGTACCCGTTGGGAGACGCGAATATTCTGTTTCTAAAAACGGTATTGCCGATGGTAATCGGGGCCAGCAGATGTGGAAATTTTGTCATAATGGCTCAACTCCTTGTGCAAATTGGGTTAATTGCATACATTCAGTTTACTGCCGCTTGTTTTACAAAACAATTAGGAGATTCTATAAAGACGGCGCTCTGTTTTTTGATTTTCATGAAAACGGTGGGACGGCCGGGGACAAAACAAGAGACGCCTTTTCAGGCAGTCTCTTTAGCCGGATGTTACTTATTTCCTCTCGACTTTAATCTCGGCGTCCTTCTTTTTCTAGCGCTCTTAGCCGAGTCGGTAGATGAAGTCCTGAAGCGTCAGGTCCCGGTGAACATACAGCCGGAGGATCAGAAGCTTGTCGCTGCCCTCCTCGTAGTAGCCTCTGTTTATCGTCACTGCATAGTCGTAGTGCTCCGACACGGCGTTTAAAACAGCGTCGTTATAATAGCCGATCGGATAGGCAAAAACGTAAACCGGTTCGTTTGTAATGGCGCTGATTCTAACCTTGGGGACGATCATCTCCAAAAGCAATTTCGCGGGGCTTAATTTTGTCAGATTCTCGTGCTTTGTCGCGTGGCCCTGAAACGAAATGATATCCGTCATTTCTACCATCTCGGCCCGGGTCAGATACCCGGGCGCACCGATAAAACCGGTAATGACAAAAATCGTTGCCTGGAGGCCGTACTTTTTCAGAATGGGGTAGGCGTTCGTATAATTGTCCGCGTACCCATCGTCGAGCGTGATGATGACGGGCTTTTCGTACAGCGTGAAGTTTTCAAGATCGGCAAAGCTAATGGCCG
>CAZJCH010000049.1:0-10570 GCA_964544005.1 uncultured Papillibacter sp. | reverse complement strand
CTCCTTCGCCCGCGCCATTCTCGCCGACCCCAGGATTTTCGTCCTCGACGAGGCCACAAGCTCCATCGACACGGAATCCGAAATGAAGATAGAAGCCGCCGTCGGCGCGCTTCTCAAAAACCGCACCAGCTTCATCATCGCCCACCGCCTCTCCACCGTCCGCCACGCCGACAGAATCCTCGTCATCGACGACGGCGAAATGGTTGAGCAAGGCACCCACGCCCAGCTCATGAATCAAAAAGGCCGTTACTACGACCTCTACATGACCCAGTTCAAATCCGAACAATTCCAAAAATCCCTCGCCGCCATATAACGCAAACGACCGCCGGAGTAACATCCGGCGGTCTTTCGCAATCTAAGTAAGGCTCCGTTTGAAAGGAGCTGTCGAGCGAAGCGAGACTGAGGATTGTCTCCTGTACCGCATAACACCGCACCAAAAAATACTCGCCAACCTCTCAATAAGGTGGACAGAGTATTTCAATGTAACGCATTTCGTAGTATAATAGAGTCAAGCAAAAGCGCCATCCCTGCGTCCCAAATACTGCCCCCTTGGGGGAAGTGCCGCCCGAGGGCGGCGAAAGGGGTGCCCTGTGCCGCGTCACGCCGCACATGTTGTAAACCATGTCCCCGGACAAAGCGTAAACCATGTTACACTTGACAGTTAGCCCGCCCATCATTCGCGTCACGCCGCACATGCAGTAACCGGTGTAGAGGCGGGGTCAGCCCGCCCATTCCCAGGTACCCGCATCACGAAAAAAATATATAGCATATATGGCATTTTGCACAAAGAAAATAAAAATCCCGTGACCGCAGCGGTTTGCGGTCACGGAGAGGTCGAGGAGTTAACACTTTTGCATAATTATTAATAAAATTGTAACAAATTATGGGTCCAAAACCGCCCCAAAATGACGCAAAACGGGTCCGGTTTGAGGTAAAATGAGGGGTGAAAGGTCTTTTACGCAGCGTTTTTTGTCCTGTTTTTCCACATGCCGGGGAGGAAGAGGGCCAGGAGTGGGAAGATCTCAAGGCGGCCGAAGAGCATGTCGATGGTGAGGATGATTTTGCTCAAAGCGCCGAAACCCGAGTAGTTCCCGATGGGGCCGACGACGCCGAGGCCGGGGCCGATATTATTGAGGCAGGCGAGGACGGAGGAGAAGGTGGTGTCAAAATCAAACGCGTCGAGAGAAATGATCAGGACCGACACGATCGTAATGGCCGTATAGAGAACAAGAAAAACGCTGATTTGCGAAATGGTCTCCTCCCGCACGGGCTTTTTGTCGAGGCGGACGATCTCCACCGAGTGCGGGTGGATCAAGCGCCGGAACTCGCGCTTGATGGTCTTGGCGGCTATGACGACACGGGAAACCTTGATGCCGCCGCCCGTCGAACTGGCGCACGCGCCGCAGACCATCAGAGCCAGCAATATCACCCGTGAGAACTGGGGCCACAGGTTGAAGTCGTGGGTGGCGTAGCCCGTCGTCGTGATGATGGACGCCACCTGAAAGAAGCTGTACCTGAAGGCGTCTGAAAAAGCCGTATGAATGGAACCGACCGTATTGACGGTAATCAGGGCGACGGCGGCGATAATGATCAGGAGATAGTATTTCACTTCCTCAAAATGAAGCAGATCCTTGAATTTTCTGACTAAAATCAGAAAATAGGCATAAAAGTTGATGCCGAACAGGATCATGAAAATGCCGATTACGTATTCGAAGTACGCATTGTTGTAATAGCCGATAGAGGCGTTCTTAATTGAGAATCCACCCGTCCCGGCTGTCCCGAAGGAATGGGTAAAGCTGTCAAAGAGAGGCATCCCGCCTAAAAACAGGAGGAGTACCTCGATGAGGGTCATGACAACATAGATGGCGTACAGGATCGTCGCCGACTGCTTCAGCTTTGGAACCAGCTTGCTTTTGACAGGTCCGGGAGACTCGGCCTTCATCAGATTGAACGAATAGCCGCCGCTCTGCGGTATGATGACCAGCAGAAAAATGAGAACGCCCATGCCGCCGATCCAGTGTGTAAAGCTCCGCCAGAACAACAGCCCCCGTGCCATGGATTCTGTATCTGTCAGGATGCTGGCGCCCGTTGTCGTAAAGCCGGACACCGTCTCGAATAAACAGTCCAGAAAATTGGGGATTGCCCCGCTGAGGAAAAAGGGCAGCGCGCCGAAAACCGACAGCGCCAGCCAGGAGATGGCGGCAATCTGCAAACCCTGTTTAGGATACAGGACGGTTTTCTCCGGGCGTTTCCAGGACAGGGGCACACCGATCGCCAACAGTGCGGCGATGCTGATCAAAAACGCTATGACCGGGCTGCTCTCTTTGTTGTACAGGGAAATCCCCACGGAGGGTACCATAAAGAGCGCTTCGATTTTCAGAACGTAGCCCAGAATATACAGATAAGTCCTGCTGTACATGAATTTACATTCTCCCTGAAAGACTTCGAATTATTCGAAAATATCGTTCATGTCGTTGAAATTGCGGTTTAAGGTGATCACAATGACCTTGTCGCCCTTTTGAAAAACCGAATTTCCGCTCGGTACGATGATTCTCTCCCTGTGGACGATCGAGGCCAGAACAAGATTTTTCTTAAATTTGATGTCTTTGATCATTTTTCCTTGATTCTTCGTGTTTTGAGCGACCGTAAACTCAAGGACCTCTACCTGCTCGTTGGCGATTTTAACGAGTGCGTCGACCTTGGAGCCCCGCGTATTCCGCATAGCGCGGACGTACTGGACGATCTGATACGCCGTCAAAAGCTTTGTGCTGATGATGCTGTCGATCCCAAGATTCTCGATCACACCGGTATACTCGAGCCTGTTGATTTTTGTAATGACCTTGCGGACGCCCTGCTTTGAGGCGTACAGGGAGGAGATCAGATTCTCCTCGTCGATATTTGTCAGTGCGATAAAAGCGTCGGTATGGCTCAGCTCTTCTTCCTGCAGGAGCTCCTGGTCCGTGCCGTCGCCGCAGATGATCAGCACTCCCGGCAGAAGCTCGGCCAGCTCGGCGCACCTTTTTGGGTTATTCTCGATGATTTTCACATTAAGGCCGCTTTTCATCAGGCTTTCCGCAAGATAATAGCAGATCCGGCCACCGCCGATAATCATCACGGAGCTAATTTTCTTCTCCGTGTTTCCTGAGAGCTTCAGGAAAGACACGATATTGAAAACCGAACCGGTGACGTAGATTTTATCGTCCTCACGGAAGACATCCTCGCCAGACGGTATCACGGCAGTTCCGGCGCGCTCGAGGATGCATACAAGGATATCCAGCTTGTTCTTCTCGCGGATGTCGAAGATCTTCTGCCCGATAAGCCTGCTGTCGGGCTTTATCCTGCACTCCACCATCTCGACAAGGCCCCGCGCGAAGTTTTTGACCGATATACTGGAGGGAAATGTGATACTTCTGACGATCTCGTCGGCCGTCGTTTTTTCCGGATTGATAGCCATGCTGAGACCGAGATCATCCTTTAAGAAGGCAAGCTGCTCCGAATACTCAGGATTCCGGATCCGGGCGATGGTGTTTTTTGCCCCCAGCTTCTTTGCCAGCAGACAGCAGATGATGTTGATTTCATCAGCCGACGTCACGGCGATCAGCAGATCGGCGCTCGAAACGCCGGCCTCCTGCTGCACCTTGAAGCTGGCGCCGTTGCCCGTGACGGCAATGACGTCAAAAGCCTCAGTCCGCCTGAGATTTTCGGGGTTGCTGTCAATAACGGTGACGTCATTGCCTTCGGCGGAAAGCTGCTTGACCAATGTGTAGCCAACCTTGCCGTCTCCCACTACGATAATTTTCATACGCTTACCCACACTCCGTGTAAAAGAACTGAGAATTCACTTTGAAGTATACACGCAACAAAAGGAAAAGACAACAGACGACTGAATTGTTGGTTGAAATGCCCGGGATATATAGTGCAGAATACCGCGGCGGTAACAAAAAACGCGCCGTTGAAGGATGTAATAGCTGGAAATTTCCGAAGCTGAGACAAACGGAAGCATCTGGTCAAGGCAACATATGACCGACAGCTGAAAACGTGGAATAATAGCACTGTATTGCCTGGCAGAATAAAAGCTTAAGGGAGGTCATCAAAATGGCAGTCAGCGGCACATACAATACGGCGGCCAGTTCTCCGATGGGCAAGGTGGAAGGTACCCTGATCCTGACAGCCGAGGGAGACGCGCTCACAGGATCAATGACCGGCATGGGCAGCACGATCGGCATACATGACGGAAAGGTCAGCGGGGACAGCTTTGAATTCGAGGTAGAGGTCGATACACCGATGGGGAAAATGAAAATAACGGTCAAAGGCGCCGTCGACGGCGCCAGGATCTTTGGCAGCTTCGTCACCACCTTCGGCCAGATGCCCTTTGAGGGGACGAGAATCATATAAGAAGAAGGCTTGCAGGTTCACTGCAAGCCTTTTTAAAGACCGTTTTATACAGGCTTGAACGGGCTTGGTTTGAGGTCCAGCTTGGCGTTGCGCGTGTTGTCACAGGTTTCCTTACCCGTCACGGGGTGGACAAAGTGCATGGGGTAGATGAAACCGGAGGGGTATTGGGTGTCGAAGTCAGCCCAGATGTCGGGAGAGAGCTTCATGTCGGCCATTTCATTGCGCGGCGGTTCCGCCGCCTGAGGCGGAGTATAGCCGGGGGGCATGGGGGTCTTGTAGGCGTAGTGCATTTGGAAGGCCAGCTTGAGGATTTTCCAAACGCCGTCCTCCTTTATGTAGTCCATTTCATAAATGACGCACATGTACATGGGGTCGATCTTGCCGTCATTGGGCGCGGCACAGACGGTGCCGTAGCCGTACCACCGGCCCTTGGCGGACTTGCCGTCGCCGCCAAGCGTGACGACAGGCGAGACCTGCATCACCTGATGGAGAAAACTAGGCGGTGCGGTTCTCATTTTGCCGAAATACCGGCGCACGCCTGCAATGCCGAGATACGTGCCTTCGACGAAGGTGGCGGACGTCTCCGGATGGTCGGCGAACAGGTCGATGATCTCCTCGGACATCCAGTGCTCCAGATAATAGCCGTAGGCACACTGGAGCCGCTTTATGGCCTCGATGTCCTCCAGATCGCATATTCTTCTGTCTTTCTCCACCAGCTGCTGCTTCAGGGCAACCACCGCTATTTCCAGGTCATGAAGGCGGGTTTCAAAAGATTGATCCATGCGGTTATCCTCCTTTTACTTATGATACAGCTTTTTAGTCTGGTATTTCGGCTCGCAGGTCAGATTGATGCCGAGCTTCCGGAACACATTGTCGTCCACCTGGGATAATATCACGGTGGAATGGGCCTCGCAGCCGCGCAAATTCTGCAGCTGCTGCATGGCAAGCTCCGCTGTCGGATTGGTGGCGGCGCAGATGGACAGCGCCACGAGCACCTCGTCGGTATGCAGCCGCGGGTTATGATTCCCGAGATGATTGACCTTCAGGTCCTGGATCGGCTCGATAATGACGGGCGATATCAGGTGGAGCGCGTCGCTGATGCCGCCCAGGGCCTTGACGGCATTTAAGAGCAGCGCGGAGGAAGCGCCCAGGAGCGGGGAGGTCTTCCCCGTGATGATGCGCCCGTCCGGCAGCTCCAGCGCCGCGGCCGGAAATTCCGTCTCTTCTTCCTTCCTGAGGGCGGCCGCAACGACGGGCCTGTCTGCCGTTATCAGGGAGAGCTGCTTCATAATGAGCTCAATCTTATAAACCTCTTCATTGGTCGCCAGGCCCTTCCGCTTGGCGCACAGGATGTTGTAATACCGGCGCAGAATCTCGCCGCGGGCGGCGTCTTCGACGGCGTCGTTGTCCGTGATACAGTAGCCGGCCATGTTGACGCCCATATCGGTGGGCGAATTGTAGGGCGAAGCGCCGTATATCTTGGTAAACATCGTTTTCAGAACAGGGAAGACTTCCACGTCGCGGTTGTAGTTGACAGTCGTCACACCGTACGCCTCGAGATGGAAGGGATCGATCATGTTGACGTCGTTTAAGTCCGCCGTCGCCGCCTCATAGGCGAGGTTGACAGGGTGCCGTAAAGGGAGGTTCCAGATGGGGAACGTCTCAAACTTCGCGTAGCCCGCCTTGACGCCGCGCTGGTTTTCATTGTACAGCTGGGACAGGCAGACGGCCATTTTGCCGCTCCCCGGGCCCGGGCCTGTGACGACGATGAGCGGCCTTTTCGTTTCTACGTAATCGTTCATGCCGTAACCCTCGTCGGAAATGATGCGGGACACATCGTGCGGATACCCGGTGATGGGGTAATGCCTGTACACGCTGATGCCCTGGTCGCGGAGCTTCTTTTCGAATGCCTGCGCGTCCGGCTGACCGCTGTATTGCGTAATGACGACGCTGCCGACAACGAGATTGCTCTCGCTGAAGGCGTCGATAAGGCGCAGCGCCTCCTGTTCATACGGGATGCCCAGGTCGCCCCTCAGCTTGCTTTTTTGTATATCGGATGCGTTGATGGCCACGACGATCTCCGCCTGGTCCTTCAGGTGTAAAAGCATATTGATCTTGGAATCCGGCAGAAATCCCGGCAGGACCCGAGACGCGTGATGATCGTCGAAAAGCTTCCCGCCGAATTCGAGGTACAGCTTTCCACCGAAGCGCGAGATGCGCTCTTTGATATGCTCCGACTGGAGCTGCAGGTATTTGTAATTGTCAAAACCGGTCTTTGTCATCTTTATCTCCCAATACAAGCTATTTATATGCGCCGTCTGAAACAGGAATGCCTGTTGACACGCTATAAGGTCCAGGTTGAAGTGACAAGCTCTTCGTGCTTTTTACTGAACATCGCGATGAAGGCCAGAACAGCATCATATAAGAGGGACAGGGCGAAGACGAACATCGCGCCGGCCTCGATATAGTAGAGCGGGTACATCGGGATCATCAGGACGCTTGTGATCGTCCCTTTGTCGATTGCGCTTGCGGCCTGGAGAACGGCGGCATAGCCGACAACAGACGCGATGCCCGCCGATAAAAGCCCCATCAGGCCGTAGATAAGGAATTTCAATGCCTTTGGGAAAAAATTAATCAGGATGGTCATATTGATATGCGCCTTCTTTGACTGCGCGTACGCGAAAGAGGCGAATACGGTGCAGAGAAGAAGGCTTTCGGTGATCTCATATGCGCCGATGATCGGCTTTGTCGCCAGCTTTGTCAACAGCACGTCCGCGACATTCAGGAGCATGATAACGACAACGCCGGCGTAGCTGACGAGGCTCACGACAAAAGTCGCTTTATTGATAATTTTACCGAGCTTGATCATGTCATCAGCCTCCCTTCATCAGACCCGGCAGAACAAGCACGATCTGCGGGAAAATCGTAATAATAACGATCCCCACGAGAATCGTTATCGTAAAGGGCAGTGCGCCTTTGTAGATCGTGCCCAGCGGGATATCCTTTGATACGCCCTGGATAATAAAGCAGTTGAGGCCCACGGGCGGTGCGATGGCGCCCAGCTCCATCACAAGGATGATATAAATACCGAACCATATAAAGGAGTAGCCGTAGCTCTCAATAATGGGAAGGAAGATCGGCACCGTCAGCATGATCATCGGCAGCTCATCCATGATCATGCCGAGGATGATATAGACAAGCGTCATCAGTGCCAGTACGGCAAAAAAGGGCAGATTCGCGCCGCTGATGGCATTGGCCAGAAGCATCGGGATTTTTGTGATGGTCAGAAACCCGGCAAAAACGCTGGCGCCGATGAGTATCAGGAAGGTCATGGCGAAGGTGGTGACGGTATCCTTTAATGCAGCCTTGATCGTCTGCCAGTTCAGCTTTTTATTGATGGCTGTCAGGACGATGGCCAGGAAAGCGCCAACAGCGGCGGACTGGTTTACAGTGAAGAAGCCGGAGAACATACCGCCCAATACTGTGCCGAACAGGATCACGACACCGATTAAACCCTTGAGCGACGAAAACCTCTCCCGCCAGGTGCTTTTTGTCGGCGCGGGGGCAAGGCTCGGGTTTAAGCGGCACAAGATGACGATCGTCGCAATGCTGAGGATGGCCATCATGATACCGGGTAGAACGCCGGCGGCAAAAAGCGCGCCGATAGAGGTCTGCGCCATGATCCCGTAGAGGATCATCGGCGTGCTGGGCGGGATCAGGATGCCCAGTGTGCCGCCCATAGCGATGGACCCCGTGGACAGCCTGTCGGCGTACCCGTATTTGCGCATCTCCGGCAATGCGATTGTGCCCATGGTGGCGCAGGTCGCCGCGCACGAGCCGCAGATGGCGCCAAAGCCGGCGCTGGCTGCGACGGTTCCGCACGCGAGGCTGCCCGGCAGACGGGAGAGCCACTTGTTGCCGGCCTTGTACAAAGCCGAGGAAAGGCCGGCATGATAAGCAAAATTGCCCATTAAAATAAAAAGAGGGATGACGATAAGCGCGTAACTGCTTGCCTGGGTCGCCGGAACCGTGCGCAGCAGTCCGATGGCGGCTGCGGGATTCAGGACAAGTGCGTATCCCGCGAAGCCGATCAGCAGCAGCGCCAGCCCAATATTCATACCCAGGAATATCAGCACAAGAAAAACGACGATGCCGAGGATGCCGATGAGTTCAGGTGCCATTGGATGTCCATATCCTTTCAAATAGTATCATATGTACCTTAAATCGTATCCCGACTGTTTTAACAGTCGGGATACGAGAAGCTTGCCGGAGTGATCTAGCCGCCGTATTTTACGGCGAGCGCGACGGCTTCGTCAAGGAAGGCCTGGCCGTCAACTGCGGTGAGGCTTTTGGCCCAGGCGGCGGAAATTTCATCCGCTGCATCCTGGAAGGCGGCGTAATCCGCTTCGCTGACTGTCACAAAAGAGGCGCCCGCGTCCGTGATCGTCTTTTTCGCCGCGTCAACGGAGGCCTGGAAATCCTCCGCGGCTTTGATGGAGCCGGCTCTGCCGGAGACGCTCATGATAGCTTCCTGATACTCGGCCGGAAGAGAATTCCATTTATCGATATTCATGACAAGGCCAAAGGCGCCTTGATACATCGGCATGTCGGTAAAGTACTCTGTCACATCCTGAAGCTTGAAGTTGGTGACACCGGCGGGTTCAAAGATATAGGCGTTGATGTTGTTCTTCTGCATTGCCTCGTAGATATCAGGGGGGGCCATGACGGTGGGGCTGGCGCCGAGCTTCGTCACATAATCGGTAATGGGGCCGGCGGGTGTGCGCAGCACGAGGCCGTTGAGGTCGTCCACCGAATCGATGGGACTGCCGGCGCTGCAGAAAATCATGCCGGGATTGGCATACAGATTGAGGAGCTTAAACGAATCCCATTCCGCCGCCAGCTCGGGGTATTTATCGTAAAGGTCCCACAAGACATTTGTGCCGACGACCGGATCGCCGAAGCCGCACAGCGGCAGCGTGAGAACGTCGGAGAGCGGGTATTGACCCTTATAATAGGAGGTGTATACCCAGCCGATATCGGCGCCGCCCGTTTCGACCATGGTGCCAACGTCGGCAGCCGAGGCCAGCGTACCGCTGCCGTGAATTGTGATTTTGACATGGCCGTCGGTGGCCGCGCTGATTTCGTCCGCCCACGCCTGATAAAACAGGCCGTTGTTGGAGGTGACGGGGTCGTGCATGGACAGGGTCAGCTCGAAGGTTTTAGATTCGGCGGGTTTCTTGCCGCAGGCGGATAATGCGAAGGTGAGTACCATTGCCAAAACAAGAATTAGCAGTTTGTGTACGGTCTTCGGTTTCATTTTTAAGGCCTCCTAAGGATGTTAAAATTTTGTGCGATTTGTATACGCCAATATTATTCTTTTTCCTTTTTGTTGTCAATCTTCTGAATATTATTTCCGAAAAGAATAGGACAGCGCAGCATTTCAACCGCATTATATGCCGCGGTATTGATACCGCTCTGCGGCAGTGGTAAAATAAAGTCGAATTCTCAGATGATAGAAACCATTAAAGGCGGTATGGATATGAGAAATTACAGGGTGTTCATCAGTTATTCGCATAAGGACATCGACTATGTGCTGAAAATTTCTGAAATACTGGAGAAAAACGGGCTGATGCCAGTATGGGACAGGAGCTTCAGCTTCGGCTACGGCTTCCACGAGCAGATCGAAAATTATATCGCCCACGCCCATGTGTTTATTCCGGTGATCACAGCCGAATCAAACAAACGGGGCTGGGTGCACCAGGAGATCGGCTACGCGAAGGCGTTGCATGTGCCCATCCTCCCCATCTCCATCGGCGAGCTGCCCGGGGAGATGATCTCTCAGCTCCACGCGGTGACGCTGGACGAGACGCTGAAGGGCGCCGAACAGCGCCTGACCTACAAGGCCATCGACAATCTGGTGCAGCACAGCTACAACCCGTCCCTGACCACCTATTGCTGCACCGAGCAGGCGGAGGAGCGGGCAAAGCTGATCGCCAAGCTGGCGGATGAGATCATAAGCCATGATCAATACGCCGTGATCCGGCAGAAGGGCGGCCTCAGCTCGTTTCAAATTCCCGACGTACCGATCACCGACGAGCGGTGGGCGCTCCGGTACAACAACGGGGTATGCGGCGGGGAACGTAATCGGCAAGGCTGGCATAGAGAAGCAGTACGA
>CAZJCH010000048.1:0-10617 GCA_964544005.1 uncultured Papillibacter sp. | reverse complement strand
AGCCGCCGTCCAAACCGTTTCCGCAGCATCGGCAGTATATATTCATAATAGCCTTTTTCCGCTAGCAACGGTTCTCCGCCATGAAAGGTGATATTGAGGTGTCCTTTTTTCGGCGCAATACGCTCTATAAAATCGATTGTCTTATCGACCACCGTGGCACTCATGGTCTCGCCCGTTTTTTCAGCAAAACAATAGCTGCACTCAGCCTGACACGCCATGGTGGGAAGAAGCATGAAATTTCCGGGTTTAAATCGCATCATTTTTGCCTCTCACAGGGCATTTCAACAGCCAACTATTGTCCTCTTTTTTTATTCCAAAGTCCTTACCGACATAGCTGTCTTCATAGCCGCCCATATCACAAAATTTACAGTCTACCCCGTAACACGGGTCGGGATGCTGCCCACCGCCATAGGCAGATTGCATAGAACAATTTGTTTTTATTTCCCTACAAATCCACTCATGGAATATGTCGAAAAATCTCCCCTAGCCGACGACGTCGAAAGCTCGTAAACGAAGCCTGAATTGAATGAGTACATTTCCGAAATCATATATTCGCCGCTTTCGCCGAAAGCTTTGTCATCTCCCAGCCATTCGTCCCCATAGGCCACCTTGACGTTATAATAACCATAGTCAAACTTGAGCGTCAGCTCGGTATACGGGTCTACCAATACGCTATAGATAACCGGGTTGCCTTCGTCGCAGGAAACCAGCTTATAGCACGCCATGGTGTCTTCGTTTCTCATTTTCAAAGTTACACTGCCTTTGCCGACTGTCTTTAGCGTATATTCAGGTTCAGGTTCTGGCGGTGCTTCGGTTAACGGTTCGACATAATGCCCGATAAGCGCTGTTTCCGCCCCGCCGTCCTTGGGCATGATGTATCTTATAAACTGATTTTTATCTGTCCACTGCCAGGTAAATAACCAGTCGCCCGCAACGCTGGTAAAACCGCGATCCTCTGCAACCAGCTCCTTTTCTCCATTCTCAACGGAGCAGCGATATACGCCGGTGTCTTCTTCTGCAAAATAGGCCCACCGGCCATCGAAGCTTTCGAAGTCTTCTATGTTCGGGTAGTCCGTTAAAGATCCGTCTTCATCGAGAGAATACAGCTCATCGTGACTCCCGGAGGAGAAGAAAAGCTGTCCGTTATAGAACCCCAGCAGTTCCATGTAGCGTAATGGATCCACTTTATAAAACTGCTCATCCTCGCTGCCGTCATAGCGCATTCGGCGGATTGCCCAATCTTTGAATTCCGCGTTTCGGGTTGTGTAATAGAGCCAGCCATCATAGAAGATTGGGGCATTATCCGGACTCGTCGCATTCATCCGTATGAGTGCAGGGGTCTTTAGAAGGTCCTCAATCGTTCCCGGCGACACACTGCTGACCACGCTCAGGTCCAGCCTGAAAATCTCGTACTCGGTTTGATATGGCATGGTATCATTGAAATACAGATAGTCGCCCACGAGACAGAGTGGTTCATCCACTTCTTCCATCAGCAACGTCTTGGTTCCCGTTGTCAGATCGACCTTGTAAAGCTTGCAGTTCTCTTCATCGCTGCCATTGATATCATAGGAACCAATATAATAAAGCACATCATTGCCAACGGCCATGCTGCTGATATAGGCGGGTATGATTTTCTCCGCCTGCGAGCCGTCCTCAGCCATTTTATAGAGACTGTATCCCTGCTCGTCGATTGCGCCATAATAGATCCAGCCATTTGAACAAACAGCTCCTTTGCCCATATCACCTGCTATCAGGTCAGGATCATTCTCTTGCACAGCATCGGTTTCTTGTATGATACTTGAAGCACCAATGCCTGTTTCACTAGGCGAAGCACCATCTTTTTGCAGAGCACAACCTGTCAGCATTAACAATAATATCGTAACGGGGAAAAATAGCCTTTTCATTGTTTTCACTCACTCCATTGCAGTTTGATTCAACGATTCTTCTAAAACATGTGGCAAATACATTAGAATACATCTTCTCGGTTCTTAAGAATTTGGTATCTCATATACTGTAATTCCATCTACACCTATTTATCTCGGTTCTATTAAACCAACCAAGCTGCTTTCGTCTGTGAACAGGCCATCCACGTGCATTAGGTAAAGACGCTGCTGCGCGCCGGAATGATCCCTAAGCTCTATGGGCAGATACGGGCTTGAATAGAGCTGATACAGCATCGCCATACATACCTTGTTTTGCAACGTTATCTGCTCGCGGAAGGTATCGTGCGATACCACGTAAGATTCAAGTCTGTCTAGAAATTCTACTGTTACCGTCTGCGCCAGTTCCTTTGTCCTGAATGGATGCTCCTCATCAATCGGCAATCCCCGGTGCAAAACCAATACCCCATCGAATTCATGATAAGGGTGGTTCATCTCAAACGGGCGCAGCGCATCCAGCGCGTCTAACGCCTTTGCGCGTTTCTTGTCATCTACCGACACCGCCCACTTCAAGCATTCCTCCAGTGAAAGCGATGGATCGGGTGCTGTGCTCTTTTTTCTTTCAAAATAATCGTCGTATGGTTCAAGGTCGATTTCGTTGCGGCTGTGTGCAGTAACGTCTTGTTTCTCCGCCAGTGCTTTCTGGAAAATCAACAGTTCACGCGTGGCGAAATCGAGCCGTCGGTCATCTGTTTTCATAACCCGAAGCGCTTGCATATCTCCGGTTCGCCGCAGCAGGTCGGCCAGAAGCTGCGTGCAAAGTCGCCATTTTTTACGTCCACAGTGCTTCATCCGACGCCTGACCCATGTAACGCATACTGTACGCATCCGCTTCGCGCCCGCAGTATCGCCGACGTCGTCGCAAACCCACGCAGCGCAAAGATACGCGCGGACGGCTCCGGACGTATCACCGATACGTCCGCAATGTAGCGCGCGCCTGTGGAAGGTGTGCGCCAGCGACGGCAGTGCATAATCAGCCTGAGCATACAAAGCTAACAGTTCCCGGTGTTTCATATGCGGTCCTTTGCGGATGTCTTCAGCCACATAGCAGCAATGCGGGCATTGCATCAGCCACAGTCCCATGGTGGAACGCAACATCTCCGAAGGCCTAAAATCCAGATCCGGCTCATCAAAAGCGCTAACTGAGCGTAGACTCTTCTGCTGGCTCTTCGCTCCGCAGACAGCGCAGCGGACACAAACGATCCCCGATGTGCTCATTATCAGACCCATCCTTTCTCAGCGTACTCTCCGGACATGACGGCAAAAATGCCTTTTAGCTGACCTTTTATACACACTCAGCTTTAATAGGATTCTCCGGCCTCGTCCACCAGTTTACCGCATCTGGCGCAATGCGTCACGGTTTCGTTATGCCCCTCGCAATCTCCACAATCCCTATAGTGATAATCGTTGCATAAGTCACAGCTCCAATAAGTATAATCCTCCGGAAGGTGCCCGGTGCTCCGAACTTTTCCGCAACGCCGGCATGTACAGCCGTTCCAGTCATGAACACCAAAAAAACATTTCCCGGTTCCCATAATATACCTCCCCGAAACACAATCCTTTAATCGTACATTCTGTTTTGCAGTCGTTCTTCAGCACGCTGTTTGATTTCCGCATCAGGGTCGTGGTTTGCGGCATACATCAGCATCTCCTTGTTTCGGCAGAATCGGATTGCCTGCAGCCGAGGTCCGCGGCTTACTGCCGCCTCAAGTATGTGCCAGGTTAGCTCATCCTCTGTATCCTTCAGACGCTCGTATGCGACAGTCGCAGGCGCATCACAAGGGTCGTTCAGAGCTGCGAATAACAGTACGACACGGCTGGTGACACGATACATCGCTGCCGTACGAACAGACGGCGATGTGTCTTCCAGCGCCAACCCTCGAGCCAAGCTTTGCGGCATATTGTGATACTTGCCGATTGCGCGACATCTGAGTTCCAATTCCGGGTGGCTTTTTATCACTTCAATAAGTCGCTGCTCTTCCAACCCGCACATAGCTTCGAAACGGACGCGCGGGCTGCTGTGCGCATAAACGGCTTGCATTAATTTGTCCTGCGACTTGATTTTCGTAGAGGCGAAGACGGCAACTGCTTCGCAATCGTCCATGATCAATTTGTCGTACAGCGCAGCATCGTCAATCTCTACCGCCGCCCATTGCCGAAAGATACCACTCAGCTTTTTATTGCGGGCAATTGAGCGGAGTATCTCCATATCGGTGATGCGATTAAAGGCTGCGCACGCCAAACTCTGCCATTCGTATTTTTCTTCGTCGTCACCGAGCCGCTCGGCTTTGATAAAGATTTTATACAACAGCGCCTGATCTTCGAGGAGCTTCACCGCTTTTTCCCGAGTCTTCAACAGCACCGCCGACTTTGCGTAATGAGCAATCACATCGGGGTCGCGGATATCGTAAAGCAGATGATACTGAAGGTCGCCATTTGTCTCCCGCAACGCAATCTCTTTGATACGGTCCGGAGAATTGATCGCCGCTCCCCGCACTTCCGGGCTGGGGTCATTAAGCGCGGACTGATAAAGGAACTCCTGGTCCGTGATATGGCGGATAGCCTCGGCACGTACAAAGCTGCTTTTGTCGTGTACTGCCAAATCTCGCTTTAAGTCTTCATCCAGTGTGATTCGGACCAGCCGCCACCTATCCATAGCCTTAGCGACAGATTGCTTATTCGACAAGTGTGTATCCTCCATTCCTACCAAAATAAAGTTGTTTCTGCCGTCTTACGTATTACTGTTTTCAATCAGCACATATGTTCGTTCAAATGTCCCGCCCTCGCCGGAGCATATGTCCCTGCACAAAGTGTCGGGGATATCCATCTCAAACGTCCCGGTAATTTCCGTCTGTTTAGTCCGAAGCCTTTCCAGACGCGCCTGCGACCGGGCCATTACAATGGTCAGAACCAGGCATGCCAGTAAAACAGCGGCGGCAAGGCCAAGTAAAAACCGCTTCCAGGACGAACGTCCCGGTTTCACGTTTCCAGCTCCTTGGCCATGATGCGCAGGATATACCGCTGCATTGTCTGCAGCGTCGTTTCGCTCCGGTGCGTCACGTAATCAAGTCCTTCCCAAAGCTGCTCAAATATCTGCGAAACGCCCTGCACAAACGTCATCTGCCTCGAAACCGCGTAGGATTCCGTATCATCCTGCCGGCGTTTGGCAATCAGCACCTGGCTGTTCCCCTTGACCATGCAGAGTGAATTCTCAAACACCTCCGGAAGCGCGCCGATAAACCGGAGAGAGAAATCGGGGTACTGATTCAGATAACGCGTATATCCTTCGAGCAGATCGGCGCACGTCTGACAGCTGATCATGACGGGGCCAGGTTCCAAAAAATCCTCTCCGGATATGGTACATACTTCGTTCGTCACCACATCATCCAGCAGCGATAATGGTACCAGCTCCCGCAGTGTCATGCCGCGTTTAAGGCTGCCGTCGAAAGCCTCTTTGCGCTTGCGAAATTCGTCAATGCGCCAATCATAGGCCTCACCCTCGTAGCCGCGCAACTTCAGGTACGCGCCGAATGCGTCTTCGGTTAATATAAGCGGGTTTAACCCGTCGCGCATGACGGCCAACGCACCCGTTGCTTCATAGCACTGCCTGAGGAGTGTCTGAACTTGCTGCCGGTTGCTCCGCTCCGGTGAGGCCAAGAGCGGCTGCGACCGCGCGAATGTCTCCCCTATACGCCGATCGAGATCCCTGACAAACGTTTTTTCACGAATTAGCAGCGCGGCGGACGGCGCCGGGCTGTCCGGCAGCGTTGTTATGACCATGGCTGCATATTCCGGCATCACGACGGCAGCTTCGTCAACGCAAAATGACGTTTCCCGATAGGCAATGGCGATGTTAATCGATCCGTCGATAATCAACGGCAAGAAGGCGTTGACCGCCCTGGCGGGCGTGCTACTTTGGCCCGATATGGTCAGCAGAATCTGGTAGCGCAGGCCGAACGCCTCCGCGGAATTTAAAATAGTGTGGACGAATGCGTCCTGCAGCAGTAGGCTCTCATCGGACAGGCTAATCCGGACAATAGCGCCGGACTTCAGCTGCGATAATGAAAAGCTCAGGCAAAACGAGATGTCCGCCACGCCGGCCTTGGCGCTGAATTGGCTGCCGTCAACCCGGAGCCGGTCGGTACCGGCCGTCAGGGCCATCAGACCGGACGGGTCGTCGTTGGGGTCGGATACAAGCCAAATCATAAGCGCCGTTTTCAGCTCTGTGACAGATGCTAGCGGGCTCTGGATGCCATATTCGCGGAATCTCTTCTCAAGCCATTTCATATCGGCTGCAGAAGAGGCGCGGGATAGGATGTAATCTGCCAGCGGCCCGAGATATTTAGAATTCAAGCCCATCAGCCGATCATTTGTAAGCCACTTTGTAATCATGGAAGGGTGGACGTTCAACGCTGCGGCGACGGATTTGTTACGAATATCGAAATGCTCCAGAACAGTACGCAAATGATATTGATCCTGATTCATAACGGCACCTCATTTTCGGCAGAAATGGCTCTTTCTGTATTCAATATATGGCGAGTCAACGATATAGTCAACGCAAATTGACAAATTGACAGCTTGACAAATGGTCAAATTATTCGCTGTCCCATTTTTATTCTGATACATTAAGTTTCAGAGTCAACGACTCGGAATATAAAAAAGGAGATCGAATGATGAAGAAATCTGTAAAAGGTATCCTTTCGCTCATGCTTGCTGTCGTCCTTATCTCAGTGATGCTGATACCGGCATACGCGGCAAAAACCACCGAGGCGGCGACCAAGGCGTCGGCGCTCAAACAGCTCGGACTGTTTAAAGGCGTGTCCGAGACGGACTTCGCGCTGGACCGGGCGCCGACGCGTGCTGAAGCGCTCGTCATGCTGGTCCGTACGCTGGGTAAGGAAGCTGAGGCTTTAAGCGGCAGTTTCAAGCATCCCTTTACCGACGTTCCGTCATGGGCAGATAAATATGTCGGATATGCTTATGAAAAGGGTCTGACCAGGGGTGTGTCCGCTACCCAATTCGGTGCCGGCAGCACGGACTCGGATATGTACCTGACCTTTATGCTCCGTGCGCTTGGGTACAGCGACGCCGCCGGCGATTTTTCGTGGAATGCTCCGGACGCGCTCGCCAAAGCTGTTGGTATCCTACCCGACAGTATTTCCACTTCCAGTTTCCTGCGCGCAGACGTTGCGATCATCTCCTGGGCGGCGCTGGAGGCCGACCTGAAGGGTGGAATGCAGCGGCTGGCCAGTAAGCTGATTGACGAAAAGGTCTTCACGGTTGATGCATACGCACAGGCTGTCACGCTTGCCGGCGATAGTAAGCCTGCGGCGGTGCCGGTGACCTCCTATGAAGAATTGAAAGCGGCGCTGTCTGACAGCACCGCAAAGGAGATTGCCTTCGACGCCGTCGGGACCCCGCTGGTCATTACCGGCGCGGTGACCATCCCGGCCGGCGTCACCATGACGGTGAACCGAGGCAACGACTTTTTCATTGAGGGAACCCTTATAAATAACGGCTCAATTAACGTTATGGGCGCCGATTCCATTAAAACAAATTTTATCAACTACTCTGTCCTGACTGTAAAAACGGGCGGAACGCTTCAAAACAACGGCGCGATTAATCTGGAAGCATCTCCGTTGGAGGATTCGGGCGATTACGGCCCCATCGGCGGTCAGCTTCGGATAAATGGCGGTACACTCGACAACAAGGGCTCGGTTTTCCTCAAATACGGATCGGTCAACACACACGGCGGAATGGCGGTGGTCATTGACGGCACATGGGACAACAGCGGTCTCGTCATCGTGGACGGCTTCTTTCTCCGCGTCGACAAAGGGTCCTTCGTGAACAGCGCCGGCGCCGTCGTGATCAACAACACCAGTATCTTCGCCGGAGGCGAAGGGATCTTTACGAACAACGGGACGCTCTCAGGGGCGCGCATTAAGGATGAGCAGTAACCTCAACAATATTGGGCCGCGCCTGTGACGCATCTCGCGCTTTGGACAAAGAATAGGACCGACGATAAAGGTTTGTCAAGCCCGAAGGTCGTAGATTTTTTCGTAGATACCTCGCAGATTGCCGAAATCCCGACTCCCGGCTGGCGTAATATTCTGGTTGTCGTCTTGGCGATTGCAATATTGGGCTGGAGTATATGGGTATCATCGGTTTATTAAAAAAGAGACAGTGGGATAAATAGAGGTTTAATTCTATGATAAGAAAAGTAATCTGCCCCCATTGCGGATTGAACAGCGAATTTGTAAGCAACTTGGAACTTCACTGTTGGGCCTGCGCAAAGGACTTTATCGTTGACGAGCATGATTTTCAAAATGTGAAGTTTATTGAAAGCAATGACGGCTACCACTGCTGGCAATCTCAACCGACAGCGTATCATACCATATATGCCTGCCTGAACTATTTGAAACAATGCGAAAAGTGCATCCGTAACAACGGCACATTTTGCATGGATGGCCGGATTGATTTTCGGATGCCTGCCGATGCCGTCATAGGAAAAAGGAGCGGGCTGCGATAACGCCTTTCAGACGGGAGGGAGATTATGCTGAAATTATATCGCCGCTGGCGGGAGAAAAAGCTGGTTCAACAACAGGAGCAGGAGCGGATGGAAAAGGAACGTCGACGGCTTCTGAAGGAGAAGCAGGAAAAGTGCGGTTTGACAGGCCATGAATGGACATCTAACCACGAGGTTCAGGGCGATGGTGACCCCAACGTGGAGGGCTACATACTGATTACCAGACGTACCTGTTGGATCTGCGGCGCAACTGAAGTTGAAATAGAACCTTATGACGATGATGAATAGAATTGTCAGATGATACTCTTTCTCTTTCTTTGGATCAAACTTGGTTATCGCCAAACCGTCAGCTTCGGCTGAAAGACGTTTGCTTTCACATGGATTTCGCCGTAGCCGCCGCTTGGCACATCCAGTTCGTAGCGCACATTCTTTGAGCCATAGGCGTTTGTTTCCAGCACAATGGGGGTCGTGGTAACGCGAATGATGGCGTCGCCGCCATTTTTTATCGTGGCGACCTGTTTGCCGTCCATAGAGATAATCGTCGGCGCGGCGGCGGCCACAATGCTGCTGTCGCGGATGATCTTTATCGTTGCCGGGGCTGTGAGAACGCGCGGGCTGCTATGTTCACTTTCGCCGTTCTCCGCATACAGCACGAAATACTTTACCAGCGTATGCCCGTCCTTTTTCTGTACCTCTCGCGCCACGGTTTGATCGGCAAGCTCATACATGGCGTTTTGGCGATATGCCTGACAATAGACCTGTTCCAGCTTTTGCCGTATCATGTCCGGCTTTTCCAAATCGCCATTATCGTAGAAGCTGTCAAAGGAAATGCGCGAGGTCGGCGCGATGACGCTGCCGCGCTCCTGCTCGGCCTTGATGATAAAATCCTGCATCTGCGGTTTTAGCCCATTGATATAGGGCGCGTCATAACAAAGGCAGACGATATGACGGATTACCTTGCCTGTCGGCTTTTGCTGCGCTTCTTTCTTATTTAGAAGACCGAATATACCCATCTTGAACACCTCCTATTTTGCGGTAAAGGCTGTATTTATAAGCCGAGTGATGAGCAATGCTGGTATGCTTCGCATCATGTTCATTCCTCTCTTTTTACTGGTCTGAAAGGGCTGGAAGCACCGTGATGTTTCCCAGTTCTTGTTCACTTGTCCATCGGGCAAAGCTGCCGTCATAAACTGCGCTTTGAGCCAATCTATGTCCTGTACCCACCCCGTGCGGGAGAGTATGTAATTTGCAATCGCGTCCATCTGCTCGCTCGCAGCCTTGAAAACCCGATGTCCCGACAGATATCGGCTGATGAGCGACGGGTCATAACCAAGCGCCTTTGCCAGCTCTAAATTCGTGATACCGAGATATTCAAGGACGGCCTCCACTTTTGTTAAAGTGTGGCGCTACTTTCACCTATTGTTAAATATCGGCTCTTTTTAGTATTTATTAAGCAGTGATATATAGAGGCTCCTCTGCAACGCAAAAAGCGTTGCAGAGGAGCCTCTAATTATTACTACCGCGTTTTTCATATATGTGAAACAGCCGTAAAACTTCATGTTGAGACGGTTGTCCTGATGTCAAGGGCTGATAAGCAATGGTTCTTTTATTGATTGTCGCATCCGGAAACCTGGGACTGTGCAGGTGAGCTTTCTTGAGTTGTTTCCAATATTCTGCTAGACTGTTTATAAGTGATATTTTAGTAGGTAACAATAGTGGGGTAATAGATGGATAATACAGAGCGGCAGCACAAACGACGAGTAAGATATCAAGGGACTCACCCTAAGAATTTTAAGGAAAAGTACAAGGAACACCAGCCCGAGAAATATCCCGACATCATAGAGAAAGTCATTCAGAAGGGCAATACGCCTGCCAGTATGCATATCCCAATCTGCGTTGATGAGATAATAGAAATATTGCAGATAAAACCGGGGCAAACTGGCTTGGATGCAACGCTGGGATATGGTGGTCATACATTAGAAATGCTAAAATGTTTGAACGCTAAGGGTCATCTGTTTGCCATTGATGTAGACCCGATTGAGCTTGTGAAAACAAAAGACCGCTTGACACAGTTGGGTTATGGTTCGGATATTCTAACGATCCAACAGCTGAACTTTGCCCATATCGACCGGGTTGCCGGAGCAAATATCT
>CAZJCH010000047.1:0-10634 GCA_964544005.1 uncultured Papillibacter sp. | reverse complement strand
GAGGATATGGTGTATGCCGGCAGGCAGATTGAGGTTAAAAACGCCTGTTTCGGGAATGGGCTGCCTGAGCTTGGTGATCAGAAGGTCGGTCTTGTCGGCTGCGGCGCTATAGGGTGCGAGCTTGCCGCCATGCTAAAGCCGTTCGGATGCGAGCTTTTCTATTACGCCGCTTACGGGAAGAAGGATAACCTGGACATGACGTTTATACCGCTTGAGGAGCTATATACCTGTTGTGACATAGTGTCGTTACACGTTCCGGTTACGCCCGAGACGACTAACATGATAAACGACCGGTCGCTTCAGCTGTTTAAACGCGGAGCACTCCTGATCAACACGGCACGGGGTGAGTTGCTGGATCATGAAGCCGTGGTGCGCGCCCTGAAATCAGGACAGTTGAGCGGGTTCGGTACGGATACGCTCGCACCGGAGCCGGTGTTATCCGACAATCCGTTTCTAAGAGCACTTCCCGAGGAGTTTCGCAGGCGCGTTTCCATATCCCCCCATATTGGAGGCCTCACGGCGGGCAGCTATATCAGGACTTATGAGCATATCAAGAAAAACATCGAGGCGGTAGAACGCGGGGAGCGCCCCGATTGTGTCGTGAATGGTTTATAAGTGATCATCAGGGATCGACAGAAATGAAGTATTCACGACCCGTAGATAATAATCTAAAACCTGCCTACCAGTGACACAGCGTAACAGGCAAGTAATATTGCGGCCATTTTCTATATGTACTTTTAAAATAAGTACAGTCGATTGGAGTTTTGACTGAACATACCAAGACTCGCTATTTTTCTCAAGAAATAGACTCGTTGTAATTTAAAACAAGAACGCTCTCATGTGTTGAATGGCGGTTCAATACATGAGAGCGTTACACTTTCTACCATCAGCTATATTAGTTCGAATTAAGAATACCTAAAGCCTTCCGATACTCCTCCAGTCTATCCCTGGCTTTATCGTTAATACAGTCAAGCCGGCAAATATTACTATTGTGTGCCAGGTCGGCAAGCTTGACCTTCCGTGCAACGGGATTGTTTTTTAGTAATCTTACATAATCAGCATAATCGTCAGTTTCGTGGTGTGTCATTAGCGCCAGTGTTTGAATGATAGGGGAAGGGATTACTTCGGCAGCAAGAGCGGCAGCTGTCCAATCTTTATTATCTTCCATTTGAGTGAACAAGGCGTATAATCGGCTCATCCTAAAGTCATCGCATTGTATACGCTTTAACTATATGGTAAAATAATCCCATAAAGAAACTTACACTTGGAGGATGCATATGACGGAATTAACAAGTACTGAGAAAATCATAGCAAAACTCCTGCTGGATTCTGCGAAAAAAAAGACCGGAAACTTTTCATAATCAGAAATATCCGAGATCATGAAAAAACAACACAAAATAGATATAAACCCCCATTACGGTCTTTCAGTACCGCTTGGTAATATAGCAATATTGTGCCATGAACTTGGCCTACCGCTGCTTTCGGTACGTGTTCAATACAAAGAAATGAGCAGCAAGACAGCAGAGGGGTTTTACACAATAGCATATGAACTAAAGCCCGAATATAAGGATATATCCCCAAACGAAACGCGCAGCCGTGAGCTTCAATTAACAAGGGAGTGTAAGGATTGGAGTAAACTCGAACAATACCTCGCCGGAAAACCGCTATCTGAAGTTATAACATCGGCGAAATCAACGCCCAGTATTCATGAACAAATCTTCGAATATGTCGATTACATAATCGGCTTGTACGGTAGAGGGCATACGATATCGTCAAGTGATCTTTCCGATTACTTAAAAACACAGTATGGAACAAACGACAACAGCATACTACCGGCAGACTTTAGCTATAACCGGTGGAATAAGGGCATTGACGTTGATCACCCTGCTGTGTTCGAGTTTATTAAAGATGGTGAATATAAGGTTTTCGGCTTGAACTATCTTTATAACGGCCCAATCATGCACAGACCAAAAGGCGGAGATGAATATCAAATCGGATACTGCTTCGACGGTAAAAGAGTTGTCGGAAAATTCCCTGTCTATCCCGACGAGATACCTACAGCCGCAAAGGAATATCTTGAATTAAAACAGAAATCTGTTTTAATTAATACCTATGAGCGCAATCCGGTGGCGCGCCAAGCGTGTATTGATCATTATGGCGCTGCTTGCTGCATATGCGGCTTCAATTTCGCTTCAATCTACGGAGAAGCTTTTGAAGGCATGATCCATGTTCATCACCTGAAAATGATAAGCGAAGCTGAAAAAGAATATAAAGTCGATCCTATTAACGACCTCCGCCCGGTATGTCCAAATTGCCATATGGTATTACACAGTAAAAAAGACGGAGTTTATAGCATTGAGGAAGTTAAGAAGATGTTAGGGTAATGCGCAATACACAAGGAAACAGGAGGTTTTCTCCAGCAATGATTTAATTTAAAGTATGAGGCTTAGAAATATTAACAATCTCATGTATTGAACCGGAATTCAATACATGAGATTGTTTATTTCTATCACGCTAAAATATAGCCTCTTCAAAACCGGGTAAGCTCAGATTAAACTTTTCAGCTTTTCGAGTATCATATCATCAGCACTACGGGTTATGAGGTGCCGCTCAATACACATGAATCTATCATGATTCATAAAACAGGAGTATTTAGAGCACTCTCCAATCACGTTATAGACACTGTTTTTCATATTTCACATAGTTTTTTAGAAGCGCAAGGGTAAATCTAAGGGTCATCAGAAAGTCTATACAGACCATCTGTTATATTTCTAAGTGGCGGATTTTTAGCTTGAAATCTGCTATAATATTTTGCTGTTTTCGGATCAAAACGAGAGCGAAAATACTGCCACTATGATATAATATCTATATTATTTATAGGTAGGTTGTAAATGAATGAACAACAAATCAGCAGCCCTATATTGCCGCCTCGATAAAGACGATCTCAGCTTCGGCGAAAGCTCGAGTATATCAACACGGAAAATGATCCTGAGTAAATATGCTCAGATGAAGAATTGGAACAACTACGATATCTATGTCGATGACGGCTGGTCCGGTGCAAACTTCGATCGGCCTGGCCCCAAACGGATGAGCACCTCTCCTTTTCAAAATACTAACATGACCTTATCTTTTCTGTCCAGTCTAATGTTGACGATCCAATCGAACCCTAGGGTGGATATGGATGGCGACAGACGAGATGAGTACTAGACAATACCCAGTCAAGTATGCGATCCATGTAAAGGTGATGGACGCTTTCTTCTTATCGCAGCAGAGTATATGACGAGTCTACAAACTACTAAGGACTCAGATACGGGAACTGAGGAATGTAAACCGTCGCCATCAAGCTCGGCGGAAATAGAGGGGACTGTAAATCAAATCAAACCTGACCGTAGACCCGCGGATTTGAGCATGTGAAAGAAGAAGAGCTGCCAACCGGCAGGATAATAATTCGTCAGGAGAAAGTGGGTAACACACCGCTCGTAACGTATATTGGGGTTGACATAAAAAGAAAGAGGGTGATAGTGATGATTGATACTAGCGATATAAATTGGGGGGCGCTGAACCTGCTTGTTACAAGTGTGTCTGCGGCGCTGATTACCTATTACCCATTTCGGAAAAGGGTTAAGATACAGCCGCGCTTCATAGCTGTAATCTACTCGTGTATTATCCTGGCGCATATCGGGATCTATTATCTGCTCGCGCCCACACTTCTTTCCTTCAGCTTTTTGCAGAAGTATAAGCTGGCACTGATTATTCCCTGTGTCGTGGTCATCATGCTTCTCGTGGAAGATCGCAAACCAAAGCTGCTGTATTTCATAGCAATCATGCTGACCTATGTGGTGACGGCCGTAAAAATTGGGAACTATCTCGCTTTCAGCTTGATAACCGATCCAAGCTTTTCTCATATTTCCCTGGTAAATCTAACCGTTTTCGCCGTGACCATGCCTCTCATGCTGGTTTACATACACCGGGTATTTGAGAAAACGGTTTTCATTGTGGAATCATCAGGCAAAGCTCTATGGAACATCATTTGGATTATACCGGGACTGTTTTGTTTTATCAGTCTGGTGAACAATTTTGACTTTTCGACAGACATCATCAAACAACCGCGATTTGCATTTACCACATGTATGACCATCGCCAGCATGTTCATTGTCACCTCTATCCTGCTTCGGGTGCTGCAGATCGCGGCAAAAACTGAGATATTGGAGCAATTGAGCCACCAGAAAACAGAATTCATTTCTAACGTTTCTCATGAGATGCGCACCCCGTTGACTGTCATTTCCGTTGATATCCAGACAGCGGCGGGTATCTTGAGGTACACGGATGAAACAATGAATGTCCCGGAAGCGGTGGAATTGCTAACAGACGCACAAGAGGAAATCATCCGGTTGGCGGAGATGGTGAGCGGTATGCTGACGCTGGCCTCCTTAAGCGAGAGTGCGGGGAAAAGCAAGCTCGACTTAGCGGCGATTCTGCACAGCGCAACAAATTCGCTGCGGCTAATCGTTGACAAACGTGGTAACAAGCTGGAAACGGAGATTTGCGGGGAATTGCTTGTATTTGGGAACGCGGATTTACTCTCTCAAGTGGCAATCAACCTCATCCAAAACGCCAATGCGCACACCGAGAACGGTGTGATTCGGCTTTGCGCCATGCGGGAGAGCGTACAGATTACCGTTAACGTCAGTGACAACGGCGCAGGCATTACGCCTGAACTGTTGCCTCATGTGTTCGAGCGTGGGGTGTCGGAGGGCGGAACCGGTTTTGGACTTTACATCTGCAAGGCAGCGGTGGACGCCCATAGCGGCGAGATTGGGATTGTGAGTGAGCTGGGAAAGGGAACCACAGTAACCTTTACACTCCCCGTTTATCAAGGGCAATACGGAGGCGATGCAGAATGACGACGAAAGAAAACAAAGGCAAACGGATTTTACTGGTCGAGGATAATAAAAGAATACTCTACGGCAACAAGCGGATGTTTGAGTGGGCGGGCTACGAAACGGACGCCGCCCTGACGCTTGCGGATGCCCGCAAAGCCTGTGATGTACAGATGCCCGACCTGATTGTGCTGGACATTATGTTGCCAGATGGCCGCGGGCTGGACTTTATGAACGAGCTACGACGGCATTCACAGGTACCGGTTCTGCTGCTGACCGGACTGACCGCGCCGGAGGATATTGTGCGCGGGCTTACGGCGGGCGGCGACGATTACCTCACCAAGCCCTATGACTTCGATGTTTTGCTGGCTCGAGCGGAGGCGCTTTTGCGCCGTGCGGAGAATATCCCCGAAAAGTTAACCCGTGGCCGACTGTCCTTTGATATTATGGCGGATGTGGCGATGCTGGACGGAGTCGACTTGCTCCTGACCCAGAAAGAATTTGCCCTGCTGCTGATCTTTGCACAGAACGAGGAGCACTACATCAGCGCGGACTATCTGTATGAAAAGGTGTGGAAAGCCCCTCAGTCCGGCAATAGCCAGGCACTCAAGAAGACCATTCACCGTCTGCGGGAGAAAATTAAGGATAGCGGGTGGTGTATCGAATGGGAACGAGGCGAGGGATATAGCTTCGAGCGCGAATAATCAATTTCAAAAAGTTTGAGTGTGGCGAGCGTTCCAATTTTGGAACGCTCGCTGCTTTTTGCTTTTTGCTGTATTACAATGTGAGCACGATAAATCAGAGGAGATGAGAAGGATGTGGTCTGGACAGAGCGAGCCCCCAAGAATCGTCAGTGTCGGCGCACTGGATGGAGACTCCTTTAGCATCACGCTAGAAAGCGGGCACACCATCTTGCTGGAGCTTTCAGGAAGAGTTCACGAACCGGCCTTTACAGCACTGATCCAAAGCGGTATGTTCTGCAAACCGCTCACCGATGGCGAGCGCATCTACTGGCCTGGCGGGCTATCTATCACAGTAGCTGAAATTTTAGCGATGCTTCTATCCCATGGCGGCGAAACACATACGTAAGCGAGTATTTATGGAGGAATGAATATTATGAAACGCACAGGAAAACGAATCAGCAGTTTATTCTTAGCACTCCAGGCAGGGGCTGTCAGTACGCATCCAGTGACTTCAGAAACGCTGTTGCCGCAGCCTGTGGTATCCAGAGCATGAGTGCCAAAGGAAACCCCTACGATAACGCCTGCGCCGAGAGCTTCTTCAAGTCGCTCAAGGTAGAGTGCATCAGCAGATACCATTTCGCTACGAGAGCGCAGGCAGAAAAAGCCGTCGCTAGATATATGCTGTTCTACAATCGCAAGCGCATACACGCCTCTCTCGACTACGTTTCTCCGGCAGATTTCGAAAGATTCGCTGCAAATCTGTCGATCGTTTCTTAACAAACCACACTTTCAGGTTGTCCGCGAAACCGCGGCCTCATCAGTAAACCACTTAATAACGAGGAGACGGATATTTATGAAAACGAGAAGATGGTCTGGTTTTATCATGGCAATCACGCTGCTCTTTATGCTCGGCGCCTGTGCCGGGACGAATACGGCCAAGACTGGTTCGCCGGCATCGGGGGCTTCCGCGTCCGAGGTGCCGAAGGCGGCCGCGGCACAGCCGTCGTCCGGGAGCTCCCTGGGACAGGAAGAATCCGCCGATGTGAGAATCACGTTCATGACACAGGAGTACGAGGGCGACAATATCGCCGAAATCCCATACTTCGAATACGACGGAGAAAAAAACGACGAGGTTGATTCCATCAACAGGCTGCTGAATCAAGGTTTGCAGATGCGCTACGAGGAGTTCCTTGCCGATACAGGCAATGATGACGGCGCATGGATTGAGATCAGGAGCTACCCGTTTACGGATGATCAATACGCTCAGGTTGTGATTACTTCCTGTGTATACCCGAACGTCCGGTGGAGCGGTATGGTGGAAAGTGTGAACTACGATAAGGTCAATAACAAATGGATTCAGTTTTCTGACTTGGGAATCGGGGACGATTATATCCGATCCGAGGTTGAGAAGCTGTACGTGCCCGAGTATGACGGCGCGGTCATTGACAGGGTGAACGTTGCGGGATTCCTGCTGCGGCCGCAAGGCGGCGAAATCGGTGATTTCACGGAAATCCTGCTTGAAATCACCACAAGCGGCGGCGGCGTCGATCCCTATACGCTCTTCTACACCTACTGCCCGGACACAGGCGAATTTTACAGGTTCGACCCAGCCGCCGTCGTCCCGTTTAACGACGCGGACATGGATCATATGAACCCGCCGCTGTATTATGACCAATCGGAGCCGCAGACAGGCGGTGAGCCGATTGCTGACGGCGTGATTTAAACGGGTTCCCTGCTCGAAAGCGACGCCGGTGATAATATATCGGCGCTTGACGCCGCCACCGGCTTATATCATCTCATATTACAGGAAATTTACACCATGAGCGACGATTACAGCGCGGAAAACCCGATGTACATCGGATACGTTGGCGTTCAGGACATCGAGGGCGGGGAGTGCTATGAATTCGAGGTCAGCGGCGCTTTCGGTCTCGCGCAATACGCGGTCAACTACGCCAACGGAGACGCATATGAGGTTTCGGAAAGCGGAAGCACACTTTTAGGCAATATTAACGATCTCGTCAGAGGCGATTTTTGACGGCGGAGAGGCTTTTGTTGCTTCGCAGATTGCAATTCAAGAAATGAAAGGAGACTTTAATCATGGATCAGGACAAGAAAAACACGACGGGCGCGCCTTCCTCCGACACCACGTCGGCACTGTTCGTATCTGCCCGAAAAAAGCAGCTGGAGCAGCAGGAGGCCGAACAGCGGGCAAAGGAAAAGGAAGAGCAGCGCCTGGCTGCCGAGGCAGAGGTTCGCCGCCTTGAAGCCGAGGTTGAGGAGCGCCGCCGCAAGGCCGCCGAGGAAGCAAAGCGCGTGGAGCTAGAAGCCGCCGAACAGAAGCGCCGGGCTGAGGAGGACGCCCGACGCATTGCCGAGGAAGCGCGGCTGAAAAAAGCGCAGGCCGCCGAAAACCCGGACGCGGTGCTGGGCGCTCCGCCGCAGAAAAAGGAAATCAGGATGCCGCAAATGCCCAAGCATCCGAATAGGGAGCCGGGCGCGGCGCCTCAACCGAAACCTGTCGTGAATGGCGATCACCCGGTGAGCCTGCTTAAAAACAAAAAGCTGCTGGCAATCATCGGAGGAGGCCTCGCGGCTGCGGTGATACTCGTGGTTGTACTTGCCCTGGCGCTTGGCGGCGGCGGGAAACCGGTCACAGCGTCTGGGTTGGACTTCGGCGGTGTCTGGTACATGGTTTACAGTGATGGAGATTTTGATACCTACACTTTCCTTGATAAAGGTAAAATCACAATCGATTTCTATGACGGCGAGTCCGAAAGCGGTACTTACAAGGTCAGCGGCGAGGATATCAACTGCAAGATAAGCGATATGGATCTTATCTTTACCACGGACGGATACTCGCTTTATGAAAGCGTATTCGACGTCACGTTAACGCGCGAGCTGGTAAACTCGGAGGACGAGCCCGACGGCGACGACATCATCGGCAAATACGTTTACAGCGGCGATGAGAGTGGGGAGTACTTAATTTTTGACGGATACGAAAGCGTCCGGACTTCCGACGACAGCATCGGCGGCATTTATTCCATTGAGGGCGACACAGTGACCGTGACCCTCACCGATGGCGACGAAATTGCCGCGCTTACCCTGACCATACAGGACGAGGACACCTTAATTGATGAAGAAACTGGGGATTACTTTGTACGTGTGAGCGAGGCCGCAGGCGGGTCAGCAGAGTCGGAAGGGCCTATGAATATCGACCCTGATTCGGATTTGAACGCGTCCGCCGTCATTGACGGGCTGGGCATGATTGTTAAATACCCGAATACGGTATTCTGGGAATCCCAGTTGACGGATGGACGCCTGATTTTAGTCTCCGCCGACGGATATGCCACCGTTGAAGCTTCCAAGGGCAACGCGATTGATCAGGCGACGGATGAGGACATGCAGGAATACCGGGATAAGGTGTTGAATAGTATGTCAATTTCACTGCCGCGTGAAGTTACATTGATTGACAGCGGCTTATCCAATAGCGACAACGCCTATACGTTCGTCTATTTCAAGCTCTCCTACGATAAGGACGGAGAAGCCAGGTATCTGTGCTGGACCGCCGATCTCTGGAGAAACGAGCGAACGGGCGACATAAGCTATTCTGAGTTTCTGCTGGACTGCCCGGAAAGCCTCAATGAGGATTATATGGCGCTGTTCAACAGAATACGGGCCGCAAAGGACGATGCGTAGAAAGGGAGAGGAATAAACCGATGAGCCTTATACTCACGGCCGTATTTGAAAACGGCTTTCAGGAAATATACCTGCCCGCTGTAAACAACAAGACATCGCCGGTGGACATTCGCCCTTCCATCAGCGGCTGGCGGGAGGACATTACCCTGCCGCTGGAGGTTTGGGACGGTGTGTGGAGCATCAGCGGCTCCAGGCAGTTTGTCGTCACGCAGGACGAGAAGCCGGTAGAAAAAGTCGCGTTGAAACCCGGCCTGCTGCTGAATATGCAGATAAGCGGCAGCGAGACGATGTTCTCACTGACCGTGGACGAGGCCGACGAGGGCAATACCCAGTTCGACAAGTTTTTGCTGGACTTCAAAATTTGCCCGTGGGTGAAGATCGGCAGCGAGGACGGCAACACCGTGCGCTACGGCAACCGGTACTGCTCGCCGAAGCACGCGGAGATTGTCAACGACAATGGAACCGCCATAGTCCACGACCTCGGCAGCGTCAACGGCACGTTCGTCAACGGGCGTCTGCTGACGGGCGACCGCGTGCTGAGCTACGGCGACGTCATCTATATTATCGGGCTGAAAATCGTATATCTGGGCAATGTCCTGGCCATCAACAATCCGAAAAACAGCCGTACCGCGGACGAACTCAAGTTGAGGCCCATACGCATTGAGGCGGGTTCCGCCGACGAGGACGCAAGCGACTACGACAAGGAGGATACCTACTTCCTGCGCACGCCGCGCAGGCTGGAGAAGCTTGACGACGAAGCCTTCATCATTGAGAAATGCCCGCCTAGGAACGAGCAGAAGCGCCAGCCTATCCTGTTTACCATCGGCCCGGCGTTCACCATGATGATCCCGATGGTGGCGGGCGCGATGATGATGGGCGGCGAAGGTTCCATGGCCAGCGGCCTGATCATGTCGGTGGGCGCCGCGGGACTGGGCGCCATGTGGGCGCTGCTGAATATCCGCTACCAGAAGAAGGAGGACGGAGAAACAGAAGCGAACCGGGTCCGGAGCTACACCGAGTACATCGCCAAAATCGCCGGGCAGATTCAGAAGAAGATTGAGTATAACCGAGGGGTGCTGAGCCGGATGCTGCCGTCCACAACCGACGTAATGGCGTTTGCGGTTCAGGGCAGTCCCCGGTTATGGGAAAAGAGCGCGGCGCACGAGGACTTCCTCGCAATTCGGGTTGGCACGAGCGATATCCCCTCGCCGAATCGTATTGAGGTACCGAAGGAGCAGATAATGACCGTCCATGATCCGCTGAACGATAAAGTGGACGAAATCAAAGCGGCGATGGCGAAGCTTCACAATGTCCCCGTTGACGTGTCGCTGTATGATAACCGCATGGTGGGTATCGTCAGTAAAAATAGAGCCTC
>CAZJCH010000046.1:0-10684 GCA_964544005.1 uncultured Papillibacter sp. | reverse complement strand
AGTCATTATGCTGCTTTGCCTGTTCATAAAGGCGGACATAGCTTGCATGGCGCGATTGAGTTATTGCACCGGCTTTAACAGCCTGCAGGATGGCGCAGCCATGTTCCTTGACGTGTGCGCAGTCCTGGAAGTGGCATTGCCCTAAGAAGGGCTCAAACTCTTTGAACAAATACTGAAGCTTTGTCTTTGCCGTCAGTTCCATCTGCTCCGTGTCAAAAGACGAAAAGCCCGGCGTGTCGGCAACGACAGCGCCGTTTTTCAGCTTATAAAGCTCCACATGCCGTGTCGTATGCCGCCCTCTCCCCAGCTTCTGGCTGACATCACCGACAGTCAGGTTGAAGTCCGGTTCCAAAATGTTCAATATGCTGGATTTCCCGACACCGGAATTGCCGGTAAAAGCGCTGACCTTGGCCCTGATGGCTTCCGCCAACTCTGGTATCCCCTCCCCTGTCTCGGCGCTTGTAAGAATCGTTTGATAGCCCGCTTCGCTGTATATGTCATAAAGTTTGCAGCCGCGGACAATATCGGATTTGTTGATACAGATCACGCAGCCGCAGCTGTTGAAGGCCGAGATGGCCGTCATCCTGTCGATGAGAAACGGATCTGTCACCGGAATAACGGCCGACGCGATGATGACAAGCTGATCAAGATTTGCGATCGGCGGCCGGATAAATGCGTTTTTACGCGGCAGGATTTCTTCAAGGATGCCTTTTCCGCCGCCTGTTAACGTGATTTCAGTGATATCCCCGACGAGCGGAGTGATGCTGTCTCGACGAAAACGACCGCGTGCTTTGCACTCGATCGTCTCGTTTCCGGCCTCCACATAGTAGAAGCCGCTGATGGCTTTAAATATTGTTCCTGTTATCATATGTTACGGTGAGGGTGACGGCGAGGGTGACGGAGACGGCGAGGGCGACGTAATCGTCTCCGTTACATCGGGCGATTCTGATACGTCGGGCGATTCTGATACGTCGGGCGACTCTGATACGTCGGGCGATACCGTCTCTGACGGTGACGGCGACGGAGATTCCAGAGCCGGATCCGGCCCGAGCGATACGACTATAGTGACCTCCGACTTATAAGATGCCATTTCACCGGCCTCCGGCGATTGGGAAATGACATAGCCTTCGCGAATCTCCGGGTCATAGCTCGTTTCTTTGACCGTGTTAAATTTCATGTCATCCAGGCTTCTCCTAGCGGCATCCTCCGTTTTTCCAACGACATTTGGTACTCTATTCTCTGTATTTTCTGGTCCCTTGCTAAAAATCAGGTAAACCGGTTGTCCTTCGACAAGTGCTTCGCCCGCAGCCGGTTTCGTTTCGATGATATAGTTTGCTGTGACGCTGTCATTGAAAACGCCATCTTCTTGAATATCTAAGTGTAGCTGCAGTTTATTAAGATCGATTTTCGCTTCTCTGTAATCCCAACTAATGCTCACATAATCCGGCATTTTCACCGCTGGTTCAGGTCCCTTTGAGACGGTAAGCGTTATTTCAATCAAGCTGTTTTCAGGCTTAATAACCTCTCTTTGATACGGCTGACTCTGTTCAATAACAATACCCTCTGCCGCGTTGCTGCTGTATGCTTCCGTCTTTTTGAAATCATATATGTTTGCATATTCCTGGTTATTTCTTATTTCTTCATACACCTGGCCGACGAATTTCGGAACCGATACCTTTTCCTCTTCCTTTGGCACGATGATAGGAGCCAGCCATTTTACAATAAAAATAACGGCTCCGGCAAGGAAGGCGATGATGAGAAATATCGCGACGAGCGTCGCCGTCCTTGATGCCCTTTTATTACTGCGGCGGTATTCTTCACGCGTCATATCGGCATTCCTGACCGGCGTCCGGACAGGTTTGGGTAAGGCGACCTCCGCCTTGACGATTGCCCCGGACGGCACCTGCCGCGTCGCCTGATCGGCACCGAAACGTCCCGCCGCATCATTAGTATAATAAGTGAAATTAATAGCTGGGTTTTTTCTGAACTCTTCCAGATCATGCAGGACGTCGTCGGCCGTCGCATATCTGAGATTGAGATCCGGTTCCATAGCGTGCATGGTGATAGCCTCAAGACCTGTTGGAATATCAGGGTTGATGTCTCTTGGCATGAGCGGTATTGCGCTGATGTGTTGGATGGCGACCGAGACGGCGGAGTCGCCCTCAAAAGGCAGATGGCTCGTCAGCATCTCGTACAGGACGACACCGAGGGAATAAATGTCCGATCTGGCATCTGTATGGCCGCCCTTGGCCTGCTCCGGTGAAATATAGTGGACGGAGCCAAGCGCTTCCTGCGTCAGCGTGTTCTGCATTGACTGCAGACGGGCAATGCCAAAGTCGGCGACCTTCACGCTGCCATCCTTAAGTATCATGATATTATGCGGCTTGATGTCGCGGTGTATGATGCCCCTGGAGTGGGCATGGCTCAGCGCTTTCGTCACCTGCGTGGCGAAGTGCAGCGCCTCCTTCCAGTTGAGGAGACCTTTGCGGTTGATATACTGCTTGAGCGTGATGCCTTCGATCAGCTCCATGACGATGTATTCAATGTTGCCCGAACGGCTGACGTCGTAGACGGCGACGATATTCGGATGCGACAGCATCGCGACGGCCTGGGATTCCGTACGGAACCTGCGTCTGAAGTCGGCGTCACCCGAAAGCTCGTCTTTTAATATCTTTATCGCAACAAGCCTGTTGAGGCGGTGGCAGCGCGCTTTGTAAACGACAGCCATCCCTCCCGACCCGATTTTTTCTATTATTTCATAACGATTGTCCAGCAGTTGACCGATATATTTATCGTTACTGTCCATTGGTGAGCCTCCTTCTCGAAGGTAAAATGTTTATTTTAAGCAGATAACCGCCGTGACATTGTCGGGTGCACCTTTATTGATCGCCAGCCTGATGAGACGCTCGCATATTTCCTTCACGTCTGAGCCGCTGTTGATTTCTGTAAATAATACTTGTTCGTTTATGACGTTTGACAATCCGTCCGAGCAAAGCAGCAAGTGGTCTCCGCTTTGAAGATTCAGGAAGAAAAAATCAGGTTCCGTATCCGCCGCTGTTCCAACGACGCGCGTAATGAGGTTCCTGTTCGGATGGTTGCTTGCTTCGGAGCGCTTCAGGTCTCCCCTGTCGATCATATCTTCAACGACCGAATGGTCTTTTGTAATTTGAGATATTTTGCTGCTTGTCACATGATATGCCCGGCTGTCGCCCACATTCGCAAGGACAGCGCCGTTACCGGTTACGGCGGCAGCCACAAGCGTCGTGCCCATGCCGGCACACTCGATATCATTGACACTTTTGTCGTATACCTGCCTGTTAGCAGCGCGGATTGCTTCGTTCATATACTGCATGATATCAATAATGTTGTTTTCAGCTGTCAGGTGGCTTTTCATGTATTCCATAAATGACTCGGCAGCCATAGCGCTGGCTATATTGCCCGCTTTTGCGCCGCCCATTCCGTCGCATACGACAAACAGGGCGGTATTGAGCGCGTCATCGCAGTATGTCAGACAGACATCCTGATTGATCTGTCTGACTCTCCCTTTATCGCTGATTCCATAGTAATTCATCTGCTATCTTTTCTCCCGGTTTCCGCGTCAAATCCGATGCTTTTTCTCCTCAGCTGTCCGCATGATGCGTCGATATCACCGCCAAGCGCGCGGCGAACGGTTACGTTGATGTTGTTGTCCTGCAGGATTTTCACGAACGTTTTCAAATTCTCCCGCCTGCTTGGCATGAGATTCGATTCCGTGACTTTGTTGAGAAGGATCAGATTGACATGGCTCTGTGTGTTCCTGATTTTTTCGGCAAGGAGCCGGGCATGGTGCGCCGTATCGTTGATGCCGTCGATCATGGCATATTCATAGGAGATGCGCCGGCCTGTTTTTTTGAAATAGTCCCGGCAGGCTTTTAGCAGCCTTTCCACACCATACGCTTTATTGACGGGCATGAGAAGCGACCGTGTCGCGTCGTCGGGTGCGTGAAGTGAAACCGACAAAGTAAATTGTAATTTATCCGCACCCATTTTGTCAACTTTTTCTACGAGGCCGCATGTTGAGACTGAAATGTGCCGCTGACCTATATTCATCCCTTTATGGTCGGAAATGAGCTTTAAAAAGCGCATGACGTTATCGAAATTGTCCAGCGGTTCTCCGATACCCATCAGAACAATATTCGATATTTTGTTCCCTGAATCGAGCTGTGAGAACAAGACCTGATCGACCATTTCCGAAGCGGACAGATTCCGCACCAGGCCGTCCAGTGTTGACGCGCAGAACTTACAGCCCATCCGGCAGCCGACCTGCGAGGAAATACATACGGAATTGCCGTGATGGTAACTCATGACGACGCTTTCAACGGTATTGCCGTCCATGAGCCGCCACAGGTACTTAATCGTTCCGTCCTTCTCGGATACCTGCTTTCGCACAGCTTCAGGCACAGTGATATAGAACCGCTCGTCAAGCATATCGCGCAGAGCTTTCGATATGTCCGTCATATCGGAAAAAACTTTGACACCGCTGTGCAGCCACTTGAAGATCTGTCCGGCGCGAAAAGCCGGTTCCCCCAACTCTGCCATCCTACTCTCAAGCTCAGTTAAAAGGAGTGATTTAATATCTTCTTTCATATGCCTGTTATCCCAATCTTTTGAGACGGCAAATGAAAAAGCCGTCCGTACCGTGAATATGGGGCCATAATGCGGCCATACCGGCGCCGGCATCGCCGGCCGGACCGGGTAGCCGAAACGGTTCCGGTGTATATTCTCTGTGCGCTTCCAGAAAAGCTTTGATAATATCCTCGTTTTCACGTTGAAGCACTGTGCATGTGGAGTACAGCAGGATACCGCCGGGCTTCACATATTGCGAAAGATTATCTAGAATCTGAAGCTGGAGCTCGGGAAGCTTTTCCGTTTCCTTAGGAGGTTTATAGCGAATTTCAGGTTTCTTGCGTATGACCCCGAAACCCGAGCACGGTACGTCGGCCAGTACGATATCGGCCTTGCCCACCAGCTCGTTGTTCGCCACACTCGCGTCCATAACGCGCGTTTCGATTGACCTCAAGCGCAGACGGCGCGCGCCTTGTGTGACACGGTTGAGTTTTTTTTCATTCACATCACATGATAGAATCCGCCCGGAGTCTTTCATTTCAATCGCCGCGGCAAACGATTTGCCGCCGGGCGCTGCGCACGCATCGACAAAAAACATTCCGGGTTTAACTTGTGCAGCCAGCACCGCCAGGGTTGCGGCAGGATCCTGCACGTAGAAGTCACCGTTATTGAAAGCTTCCAGACGCTCCAGCTGGCGCGTGTTGCGCAGCTCCAGGCAGTCAGAAAGCCACGGATGGCTCACCGCGTCAACCTGCTCTTCCCGTAATGCTGTTTTCAGGGACTCTGAGTCCGTCTTCAGCGTGTTGACCTTGACTGTCATCACAGCCTCGCTGTTATTGGCGCTGAGCAATGCCTCTGCGCCGTTTTCGCCGAGCCGTTCAAGAAAAGCATCGACGAGCCAGGCCGGGTGACTGTACTGAACTGAAAGCCGCTCCGATGCCGTTGCGCCGGTTACGGCTGGAAGCCGTGACTGATTAGCGGCAATTTTTCTCAATACGGCGTTGACGAGTCCGGCGGCGCGCGGGTTGGCGTATTTCTTCGTCAGCTCAACGCCCTCGTTGACGGCTGCGTTTACAGGTATTTTCGACATGAAAACAAGCTGGTAAACACAAAGACGTAATATATCGAGGACCTGCGGTTCCATTTTTATGGTTTTGACTGTGGAAAAGACCGAAATATAAAAGTCACAAAGCGCAAGATTCTGCATGACACCGTAAAATATGCGCGAGGCGAGTGAAGCGTCACGCTCGTCAAGCTTTTCTTTAAGCAATATACTGTTCAGGGCGGTATCCGACCAGGCGCCGCTTCTCCGGACCCTCGTTAACGCTTTCAGCGCCGCTTCCCGCGCGTTTACAGGCATAACGGATGACCTCTCAGGTAGTCGGCGGCGGCCATCCTGCGGCCGCCTGGAGCCTGCAGCTCCTCGACGACGACGGAGCCGCCGGCGCAGGCAATCTCGATGCCATCATGTCCGGCCTTTATGATGCTGCCCGGTGTCATTCCGGCACTGTTTCCAGTACCGGCCGCCTTGAAAATCTTAAAAACCGCGCCGCCTATTTCCGTCGTAGCGACAGGCCATGGATTGAGACCTCGGATATGGCAGAGAATCTCCCGCGCGGTTTTTGACCAGCATATCGGGCTCATCTCTTTAGTAAGAGGCGGAGCGTACGTGGCGTCCGCGTCATTCTGCTTAACGCGCGGCGCCGTTCCTGAATCGATGGCCTGAATCGTCTCGCTCAATAGCGCGGCTCCAAGGACACCGAGCCTGTCATAGAGCACTCCGGCTGTCTCTTCCTCCCCGATTTCCGTCGTTTTTGTCATAATGATATCGCCGGCATCCATTTCGGGTGCCAGATACATCGACGTGACGCCGGTCATTTTCTCACCGTTCAAAACCGCCCACTGTACGGGTGCGGCTCCGCGATATTTCGGCAAAATCGACCCGTGAATATTGATGCAGCCGCAGGATGGTAATGACAGTATTTCAGGTGGCAGGAGCTTCCCATAGGCGACAACGGAGATCACATCCGGTCTTAATTCACGCAGCTTGTCGGCCGCCGCACCATCTTTTAAGGTGTGCGGCTGAAAGACTGGCGTACGATGCTTCAACGCCAGTTCCTTAACGGGGCTGATCCCAAGCTTCATGCCTCTATTTTGCTGCTTGTCCGGCTGCGTAAAAACGGCGCGTATATCGTACCTGTCTGAATAGAGCCTGTCCAGGGATACAGCTGCGAATGCAGGCGTTCCCATAAAAACGATTTTCATTGGACGGCTCCTTCGTCCGAATCCTCCTCAAGGGGTTTTCTCATTTCCTCCAACTGCTCCGGGGACAGAATTTCTGTTGCTAGCGATCTGAACAGAACGCCCTCCAAGTGATCGACCTCGTGGCAAAAAGCTCTGGCCGTCAGCGCCGTGCCCCAGGTCTCGAAGTGTTTTCCGTACCTGTCCTGCGCTCGGACCTTGACAAGATCAGGTCGTTTTACGATTCCGTAAACGCCGGGGATGCTCAGGCAGCCTTCCGGGCCTGTCTGTTCTCCTGAAGCGGCGACGATCTCGGGATTAATGAGCTCAATAAGCTGTTCCTCCTCCGTCGCGTCCTCTTTTTCAGTGTCAAGAACAAGGACGACCCGGCGAAGCACGCCGACCTGCGGAGCTGCCAGACCGACGCCGTCTGCCTGGAGAAGCGTCTCGCGCATATCGTCAATAAGCTCATGAAGACGCGCGTTAAAGTCAGTGACCGGCCTGCTTTTTTTGTTGAGTGTGGGGTCGCCCTCATGAAGTATATTTCTCAGTGCCATATATATCCTCTTCCCCGGCTTCTGCTTCTGCCGGAATATATTATACGCTTAAAACCGCTATATCTCAAACGGATCGTTATCGGCATAAATATGTATGCCCCTGCATTCCTTGTCTTTGGCCGCTTCCCGCACCACGTGGGCGATTGTATCACGAACTCTGCGGCTAACTCTGCAGCTTAACAGCAGCCTGTATCGGAACCTGTTGTTGATTTTCGCGATGGATGCAGGCGCCGGGCCCAGTATCTTCATGTCTTCCATATCTCTGAAATAACCCTGTAAGGCGTGACGCAGCTTGACGCATCCGCGCAGTACAAGCGTTTCATCCTGACCGGATACCGTGAGTATAATAAGATCAAAGATCGGCGGACTCCCTGAAAGGCGCCGGAGTTCGATCTCCCTTATGTAAAAGCTATCGTAATCCTGCCTGGCCGCGAGCCTTATAATTTCGTTTGAAGGCGTAAATGTCTGAATGACGGCCCGTCCCTCTTTGCTGCCCCTTCCGGAGCGTCCGACGACCTGCGTGATGAGTGAAAACGCTCGCTCATGGGCTCTGTAATCATTAATATAGAGCATCTGATCCGCCGATAGGACGCCGACAAGCGTCACGTTTTCAAAATCAAGGCCTTTGGCCACCATCTGGGTGCCGAGCAGGATAGGAATCCTCTTATCTCTAAACCGCGTCAGCAGCTCTTCATGGGTGTTTGACATGGAGACGGTATCGGTATCCATCCGGATAATCCCGGTGCCCGGGAGCAGCGTACCAAGCTCCTCCTCAACCTTCTGTGTCCCCGCACCGATGTATTTGAGCTTTCCGCCGCAGTCGGGGCAATCATCGCTGGCGTGCTCGGAATACCCGCAGTAATGGCACATCAGGCGTTTGTTCGCCAAGTGATATGTGACGGAGACGCTGCAGCGCGGGCATGTAAACGTATAACCGCATTCTCCGCAGGCGATGAGGGTGCTGGCTCCTCTGCGGTTCAAAAACAGAATGCTCTGCTCTCCGCGTTCAAGATTATACCGGATCTCGCTGAGCAAAATTGAGCTTATTGTGCCGCCGTTCCCGTTCTTTAATTCCTTTTTCATATCGGCGATGATGACGGGCGGGAGCTCTTTTTCATTATACCTGTTTTCAAGACGATAGAGCTTGTATTTCCCCTCGGCCGCGCTGTACATACTTTCGACAGACGGCGTGGCTGATCCCATCAAAAGAAAAGCGCCTGAGCTGACACATCTGAACTTGGCGATGTCACGCGCGTGATAGCGCGGGTTGTTTTCCGATTTATAGGTGTGTTCCTGCTCCTCGTCGATGATCAGCAGACCGAGATGATGGACCGGCGCGAAGACAGCCGAGCGTGTCCCTACGACGACGTGGACGCTGCCTGAGCGGATGCGCTTCCACTCGTCATACCGCTCGCCTATCCCAAGCGCCGAATGAAGGACGGCGATGTTTTCCCCAAAATAAAAGGCGAATGTGCTGATGAGCTGCGGCGTCAAGGCGATTTCGGGAACAAGCACGAGGGCATCGCGGCCCTTTTCCAGGACATGCTCAATCAGCTTGATATATATAGACGTTTTACCGCTGCCTGTCACGCCGTAAAGCAGTCCCGCGTCAGCCTGCTGTGTATCAAGACGTGCCGCAATGCTTTCAAAGACAGCCTGCTGCGCGTCGTTTAAAAGGAGCGGCCCCTCGGCCTCCTTCGGTTTGATGGACGGGCGCCGGAAAACCTCCGTCTCTTCAAGCGCGATGACGCCCAGATCGCTGAGCGCCTTGATACTGGTACGTTTTGCTCCTGTAAAATAACAGATCTCCTTTACAGACGCGCTGCCGATTTGCGAGAGCAGCTCAAGAATGCTTGCCTGCTGCGGCGCTTTCTTTTTTTTCTGTGAGGCCAGAATGAGCGCCTCCTCGGCCGGGATATCAAGAACAGCCGTCGTTACGGTTTTATCACCGAGTCTCTTGACGCCGTCTTTAAACCACATGCCCGCCGGCAGCATAGCCTTGGCCGCGTCATAAACCGTACAGAAAAACCTGTCGCTCATCCAAAGGGAGAGCTTCAACTGCTCCTGGCTGAGCACAGGCGCGTCGTCGAGGGCCGAATCGATGTATTTGAGTTCCTCAAATTCACTCTCGGATGAGGTCGACAGAACAAGGCCTTCGCTTCTCCTGTTCCCTTTGCCAAAAGGAATACTGACGCGCATGCCCGGTGCGATTTTATCGGACAGCGCCTCAGGTATCCTATAATCATATAGTTTGTCGATGTGGTAGGTCGCTGCCGCGACTGCAAGCCTGGCAACCTCAAAATGTACAGACAGGGATAAAACACCCTCTTTGACGGTTTAAATATAAGACAAAGTGTAAGACGTTTGTCTTACACTGATGACAACGGTACGTCAGAAATGCTGGTCATGGTTAATGCGGATTTCTCCCGAGGCGATTTCCTCGATGGCGCTTGATACGGGTTTTTTGTTGAGAGGCTCACCTGTTTCCTCACTATTGACAGCAATCGCCCTTGCCCTCTGAGCAATAATATTGACGAGCATATAGCGGCTGTTCACCTGCTCCAAAAGGCTCGATATAGAGGGATATAACATCATAATTGCTCTCCTTTATGCACGGCATCCCGAACGGCTGCCTTTTTTTCACGATCCATAATATCAATGATTTTTTGCGCTGCCGCGTCGACGGCGTCGTTGACAACGACATAGTCATACGTATCTTTTTCGGCAAGCTCGGTCCTGGCCCTTTCCAGTCTCTTTAAAATTTTATCCTCGGTGTCCGTATTGCGTGTTCTGAGCCTGATTTCAAGTTCTTCCATACTCGGAGGAATGATGAAGATTGTAATGGCTTCCGGCATCGCCAGCTTGACTTGCCGGCATCCTACCACATCGATATCGAGAATAATGTCGTTTCCGCGCCGTAACTGATCCAGGACGGGCTTTTTGGGCGTCCCGTAATAATTGCCGACATATTCGGCGTATTCCAGAAATTCCTTCTGCCGTATGCGTTCCTCGAACTCCTGATGCGTCAGGAACAGATAGGATGAACCGTCGGTTTCCTCCGACCTCGGCGGTCGTGTTGTGGCGGAAACTGAGAAATAAAGATCCTTTCTAACTTGCATGATTCGTTTGATAACGGTGCTCTTCCCCGTACCGGACGGCGCCGATATGATATAGAGTTTGCCTGTGCTTCTGTCATTCATCATCGGGAGCCTCCGCGGCTTCCTGTTCGTTTTTTAAGGAGAGCCTTCCGGCGACTGTCTCCGGCTGAATCGCCGACAGAA
>CAZJCH010000045.1:7115-10685 GCA_964544005.1 uncultured Papillibacter sp. | reverse complement strand
GGCTGCCGTCGGAGCGGAAGCTCGCGGAGCATCTCGGCGTCAACAGGACGACGGTGCTGAACGCCTACGCGGAGCTGAAGGCGGAGGGGCTGCTGGGCGCCCATGTGGGCAACGGCACGATTGTGCAGAGCATCGCAGGAGAAGCTGACATGGCTGTCTCAGCGCCAGCAGAACCTGTCTGGAACCAGGTATTCAGTCAGTACACCGGCCGGTTTGAATCAGGCCTTGTGAAGGACCTGCTGGCGCTGGCCAGCCGTCCTGACTTTATATCGTTTGCCACGGGCATCGCCTCGCCGGACAGCGGGCCGGCCGAGATCATGGACGGCCTTGAGCGCGCGCTCCTGGAGAAGCAAAACACACGGGCGCTCCTGCATTCGCCGACGGAGGGCTTTTTGTCCCTGCGGCGGGCTGTGTGCGGCTTGATGCGGAAGAGAGGCGTCTACTGCAGTCCCGAAGAGGTGCTGCTGTTGGCAGGCTCCCAGCAGGGGATTGACCTGGCGTCAAGAATATTTCTCGATCCCGGCGATATCGTCGTCATAGAAGAACCGACATATTTCCCCGCGATACAGGTTTTCAAAACGGTTGGCGTCCGGATTATGACCGTGCCGGTGGATGAGAACGGGATGAAAGTCGATATACTGGAGCAGCTTCTCCATCGGTACAGGCCAAAGCTCATCTACACGATCCCGACCCACCAGAACCCCACGGGAACCGATATGACGCTTGACAGGAGAAAGCGGCTTGCACTGCTTGCCAAGCGGTATAATATGATCGTCCTGGAGGATGACGCTTACGGCGGCATCGAGTTCGAGGGGAGCGGGCTGCCGCCTCTGAAAGCGCTGGACGACAGCGGCTTTGTTGTTTACCTGAGCTCCTTTTCGAAAAATGTCTACTCCGGCCTCCGCCTCGGGTGGATGGTTGCAGACAAGCGGATCATTAAAGAGTTTTCATTTGCAAAACAGCTGATGGACCTGCATTCCGGCAGCCTGTCGCAATGGCTCGTCGAGCGGTTCATTTTATCCGGCGGGCTTGAGGCGCACATGAAAAAAATCTGCGCCGAATATAGAGAGCGGCGGGACATGATGCTCTCTGCGCTGACCGGATGTGCGCCGAAAGGCGCACAGTGGAACAAACCGAAGGGCGGCTATTACATCTGGTGCCATCTGCCGCCGGGCTTGTCGGCAAACAGGCTGGTTGCCAAAGCCGCCGAATATAAGGTGAGCTTCATCCCCGGCATGCCGTTTTACAGCTCCGGGCAGGGGGACGACGCTATCAGGCTCAACTTTACCTACGCGCCGAAAAACCGCATAGAAGAGGGGATTAAGCTCCTTTGTAAAGCCATGCAAGACCTCCTGGAGGATCAGCCCCGCGACGAGCAGAGACACATCACCGAGGTAAATCCCATCGTATGAAATCGGTGAAACGGGGGCGAACGCAGTTCGCCCCGACAGTTTACACGCGGAAACTGTGCAGCGGCGATCTGTGATCGCCCGTAACCCAAAGCAGATATTAACGGGGAAGTGACAATATGACCTACCCATACGCCAACAGAATGGCCCGCCTGAGGGCCTCCGAGATCAGGGAATTATTGAAAATAACCGAGATGCCCGAGATTATCTCCTTCGCGGGCGGCTTGCCCGCGCCGGAGCTTTTTCCTGTAGAGGAGATTATGGAGGTGTCGCGCCTTGTCCTATCGGAGGACGGCCTGTCGGCGCTGCAGTATTCGACGACGGAGGGGTATGCGCCCTTGCGTCAATGGATCGCCGAAAGGGTCAACAAGACAAGAGGCACGGCATTTGACGCGGATAATATTCTCATCACAAACGGCTCCCAGCAGGCGCTGGACCTGACGGGCAAGGTCTTTCTCGACGAGGGCGACACGGTCCTCTGCGAGTGTCCGACCTACCTTGCCGCCATCAGCGCCTTCAGGGCATATGGGTGCCGGTTTCAAGAGGTGCCGACCGATGATGACGGCATGCGCCCCGAAGCGCTTGAGGAGCTGCTGCTGTCCAATGGCCGCGTCAAGCTCATTTACGCCATACCCGATTTTCAAAATCCCACCGGGCGCTCGTGGAGCCTTGAGCGCCGCAGGCGGCTGTATGAGCTGGCCAAGAAATACGGCGTCGTCGTCATCGAGGACGACCCCTACGGCGAGCTCCGCTTTGAGGGGGAGCGGATACCTTCCGTCAAGTCCTTTGACAGCACCGGCAATGTGTTTATCTTCGGCACGTTCTCGAAAATTTTCTGCCCCGGTTACAGGATCGGCTGGGTCGCCGGCGACAGGGAGGCCATTAAAAAATACGTCCTCGTCAAGCAGGGGGCGGATTTACAGTGCAATACCCTAGCCCAGCGCGAGATCATGAAATGGCTCGAGCTCTACGATCTCGAGCGGCATATCAAGAAGATACGCGCCGTTTATAAGAGGCGCCGCGATGTCATGGTATCCGTCATGGAAAAGGAATTCCCGGAAGCTGTCACGTTTACAAGGCCCCAGGGCGGGCTCTTCGCCTGGGCCGAGCTCCCAACGCATATCGACGCGCGTGAGCTTTTAATCAAAAGTCTCGAGCGGAAGGTCGCTTTCGTCCCCGGCGGCTCCTTCTTCCCCAACGGCGGCCACGAGAACACCATGCGCCTCAACTACTCCAACATGTCCGAGGACCGCATCGCCGACGGTCTGAAGCGCCTGGGCGAGACGATAAGGGGATATATGTAAACGGTCTGGTAATTAACAAGAAGCATCGTGCGTTGCCGCGGTGCTTCTTTCATATGAAATGATTAAAGGGCAGCGTAGGCCACCCTTTATGACTATTCATTTATTTCAGGCTCTCGTAAATGACCTTCAAATTCTCCTCCAGCCGCTCCAAGTACGATTTTCCGTTTTCAGTGCTGGCCATTGTATAGATGGGTTGTACTGAAGCGCCGACTTCGCGGGCCAGGGTATCGGAGATGGCGGCGCTGACGAGTGCTTCGGTGAAGATGGTCGTAATATGGTGTTCACGGCAATAATTGACGAGCTCGGCCAGTTGCAGCGCGCTGGGCTCTCCCTCGGCAAAAACATCCTCGACGCTGTTCTGCATCAGGCCGAAATCGCGGCAGAGGTAGGCGAAGGCCGCATGGCCCGTCACAAAGCTTTTGCCCGGGACATCCTTGAATTTTTCGGTATAATCAGTGTGGAGGTTTTGAAGCTGATCGGCAAAGGTCTTATAGTTTGTCTCATAATAAGTACTGTTTTCCGGGTCGGCTTTGACAAGGGCGTCTTTGATGTTTTCGGCCATTATCACGGCGCACACCGGGCTCAGCCAGATATGCGGATCGGACGCGCCGTGCTCATGGCGGTGTTCTTCCTCGCCGGTTTCCTCGTGCTCTTCCTCGGTACTTTCCTGCGCGTCCTCATGCTCCTCACCGGTAAGTGCAATCGTCTCCACGCCTTCAGACGCGTCGACGACGAGCAGGCTGCCGTTCCCCGAGGCGTTGACAGCATCCTCCGCCCAGGCCTCCATGCCGAGCCCGTTGATGACGAAGACCGCCGCTTCTCTGAGAGCGGCGAGATCATGCGCCTTGGGCTCAAAA
>CAZJCH010000045.1:0-7105 GCA_964544005.1 uncultured Papillibacter sp. | reverse complement strand
GATCTGGACGATGAACCGGTCGCCCGGGTTCACGCGGTGCACCTGGCGATCCACCATCCGGCGGTCGCCGCGCTCGTCTTCGTAGAAGAAATGCTTGATCGCCTCGATCTCGCCGTTGTAGAAGGTCGCCTCGCAACCCTGGCGGATGACATTCGGCCGCCCCGGGTTGATGTTCACGTTGTCCTCGTAGGAGACGGCGACCTTGTCGCCGCCGACGGCGTCGGTGAAATCCTTCAGCGCATTAAAGGAAACGGAAACCTGGATTCTGCCGTCCCCGGCGCTGCCCGGGCGGCTTCCGCAGGCTGCAAAAGCCAGAATGACGGCGGCTCCCAGCAGCGCAGCAACGATTTTTTTGAACATAAAGAACGACTCCTCAAAAATTTTGCTTGCAAATGATTCGCATTTGCGTCTATAATAATACTGTCCTAGGAATAAAATGTCAACAGGAATTATCGTGGGTGGACTTGATGATCAAAGCTGAAAATATGTATTTTTCCTATACCGGCGCGGCGCCGTACGTTTTGAGCGGGCTCAGCCTGCATTTGGCAAAGGGTGAGTACGTCTCCGTGGTGGGCGACAACGGCAGCGGGAAATCGACCTTTGTCAAGCTGATACTGAGGTTTCTGAAGCCGACGGCCGGGAGTATCGAGACAGCCGCGGCTCGTATCGGCTATGTCCCGCAGCGCCATGAGGCGGGGCATGCCGGCTTTCCAATCACCGTCTATGAGATGCTCAATTCCTACCGCCATTTGCTGAAGCTGAAAAGTAAGGATGTCATCAAAGAAAGCCTTCGCCAGGTGGGCTTATCCGACTATTCGGGCGCGCTCATGGGGACGCTGTCCGGTGGGCAGAGCCAGAAGATACTGATCGCCAGAGCGCTTATGGGAAACCCCGACCTGCTGATACTGGACGAGCCGTCCACAGGCGTCGACGACGGCAGTCAGAAGGAAATTTACGGGATTATCAAGAGGCTGAGCACCGAAAAGGGCCTGACGATCGTTTCCGTCGAGCACAACCTCGTCGCCGCCATATCGAACTCCACGGGCATCTACCACCTCTCCGGCGGCCACGGGCACATGTGCACACCCAGCCAATACGCCGCGGAGTATACCGGTTTGACAGGAGGGAGGGATAAGAGATGCTGAGCTTTGGCTTTATGCAGAACGCGTTTATTGTCTCGTTTTTTATCGCGGTGTTGTGCCCCAGCATCGGTATCTTTCTCGTGCTCCGGCGGTATTCCATGATCGGCGATGCGCTTTCTCACGCATCTCTGGCCGGCGTGACGATCAGCCTGGCGCTCGACCAGAACCCCGTCGTCGGCGCGTTCGTCTTCACGTCGCTGTCCGGGGCACTCATAGAGTTTTTGAGGAGCTACTTCAAAAAAAATACGGATCTCATATTGTCCATCGTCCTCGCCCTCAGCGTCGGCACGGCAATCACCCTCATCAGCTCCGGCAAGCTGCACACCAACGCCGACTCCTTCCTGTTCGGTAGCGTCCTGACCGTGACGTCTTTTGACACGATCATGGTGATTATCCTCAGCGCCGTTTCGGTCCTGACGCTCCTGCTCCTGTATCACCAGCTTGTCTATATCACCTTTGACGAGGAGGCTGCCAGAGTTGCCGGGGTCAGGGTCCGGCTCTTGAATTATGTCTTTTCGATCCTGGTGGCCTCTGCCATATCGGTAACCATCCGCATCGTCGGCGTCCTTGTCATCAGCTCGATGATTGCCCTGCCTGTCGCCGCCGCGCTGCAGCTGGGGAGAGGCTTCAAGGTGACGCTTGTTTTCTCCGTTATTTTCAGCGTCATTGACATCATGCTCGGTCTTGTATTATCCTATTATCTGGGCGTAGCGCCCGGCGGCTTCACGGCGCTCGTTTCCGTCGCTGTCCTCGTTCTCGTTATTCTGGTAAAGGGTATATGCGCGCGCGCATTAAAAAAGGCAAAGACGCCGAAAAAGCAAGGGGTTGTTTCATCATGACAGATTCCCTGTGGCCCGCCGGTATAAAAAAAACAGCGCAGCGTGAAGTGGTGCTGGACGTCCTTAACAGCGCCGACACGCCGCTTTCCGCCATGGATATCTTTGCGCGGATCGAAAAAGGGAAGACGCCCGTCTGGCTGTCGACGGTGTACAGAATTCTGGAGCTCTTTACGGAGAAAGGCGTGACGCTCAAAACAACAGTCCTGAATGGCGATATGGCATATTATGAGCGCGACAGAAATATCCACCACCATTATGCCGTCTGCGTCGACTGTCACAAGATCGTCTCGATCAACAGCTGCCCCTTGGCGGATTATACGCCCAAGCTCCCGGAGGGTGAATTCCGTGTGCTGGGGCACCGCGTCGAGATGTACGGCCTGTGCAAGGACTGTGATAAACAAAAGAAAACAAAATCCAAGGGGGTTTAATAATGCCGGAAATAAAAGAATATAACAAGTTCGGTGAGGAGCTTGAAAGGCTTTTGATTCTCCGTTACGCGCCGATTGCACTGAAGCTCCTGAAAACCGAAGAGGATATCCCCGGGGGTGCGCTCCGTCCGAAAAGGGACCTGGGGTATCACCTGGCCCTCTGCCAGGCGTTCGCGATGGTGCGGCGGCAGAGAAAAAGCCTTGTGCTTTTAAAAGAGGACCACTGGTGCGTCTGGCCGCTCATTGGCTTCGGCCTTGTGGAATTTAAAGAAGGCGCCGATTATTACGACTTGGCCGTCACGGCAAACTTCATCGAAAACCCCGACAAGGCCCGGGAATTTTTCAAAACCTCGTATCCGCGCCTGCCGGAAGGCAGCAATATCGGCCTTGCGCTGGCGCCTCTGGACACGGCGAATTTCATACCGGACATGCTCCTCGTCTATTTAAAGCCCGCCCAGCTTCGGAGCGCCCTGATGTCCATCAAATATAAGAAAGGCGAGCTTTTGAAGGCGGAGTTCGACTCCGTCGACTCCTGTGTCCATTCGACGATACCGCTATTAAAAGACGGCAATTATAAGATCACAGTACCGGACCCCGGCGAATACGAGCGCGGCCTCACCGACGAGGACGAGATGATCCTGTCCGTCCCGGGGGATAAGGTCGGTGAGCTGGTGCAGGGTCTCACCATCCTGTCGAATGTCGGCTTCGGCTACCGCCAGCTGCACATGGAGATGGACTATGATTTTCCCCGCCCGCAGTTCTACGACGACCTCTTCAAAAACTGGGGCCTCGACACGGGCGAGATTTGGAAAAGATAGGAATCTGGCTTGACATCGCATGACCGGTCCCGTATAATAACATCATCTCTTTGCACTGCGTTACAGCACACATTCGGTGTGCCTACAGTACAAACTGAGCAGGCGATGGACCGTCGGGGTTCATGGGGCCGGGCTTTCATCGGAAAGCAGCAGATTGTGAGAAATCACACCTGTGGGACAGTCATATGTTCCGCAGGTGTATCTTTTTATACCTGGAAGGAGTCATTCGGATATGACAAATCTATTGATTCGGGCTTTTATCAAAAACCCTGCGAACACATCCGATCCGGCAGTCCGCAGGCGTTTCGGAAAGCTTGCCGGTGTTGTCGGCATAGCCACGAACCTCCTCTTGTTTGTTATAAAGATCATCGTCGGCACACTGTCGGGCAGCATCGCGATAACGGCGGACGCTATCAACAATCTGTCGGATTCCGCCTCCTCGCTGGTGACGCTGGTTGGGTTCAAGATATCCGGCAAACCGGCGGATTCGGATCACCCCTTCGGCCACGGAAGAATGGAATATGTCGCGGGCCTGATGGTTTCATTAATAATCGTTATTATCGGCTATCAGCTGACGGTAAGCTCCGTCGAAAAAATCATCCATCCGCAGGAGACAATATTCGGCACCTATACCGTGCTCGTTCTGGTGGTTTCCATCGCGCTCAAGGTGTGGCAGTGCCTGTTTTACCGGAAGATCGGAAAAAGCATCGATTCCCTGACGGTGACGGCGGCGTCCGCGGACAGCCGGAACGACGCGGTATCAACCGCCGCTGTCCTGCTTGCGGCCGTTATAACGATACTGACCGGCTTTAATTTGGACGGCTTTATGGGCGCCGCCGTCGGCCTCTTTATCGTCGCCAACGGCGTGAAGCTGACCTTTGAGACGATCAGCCCGCTGCTTGGCGCAGCGCCGAAAAGGGAGCTTGTTGACCGCATCAGGTATAAGGTTTTAAGCTATGACAAAATTATCGGCATACACGATCTGTCGGTGCACAGCTACGGGCAGAGCGAGTGCTACGCGTCGCTGCACTGCGAGGTGCCAGCCGAGCAGGACGTGATGGTGAGCCACGATGCCATCGATAATATCGAACGGGAATTTTTGGAAGAGGGCATCCATCTGGTGATCCATCTTGACCCTGTTGTGACAGGCGATGAAAGGACAAATGAGCTGAGAACACGCGTCACGGAGCTCGTCGGGCAAATCTCGCCGCTGATCGGTATCCATGATTTCCGCGCCGTATGGAGCATCACCCACACGAATCTGATATTCGACGTCGTTGTACCGTTCAAGTTCGAGCGCAGCGATACGGAATTGATTCGGTTGATTTCCGAGCGGATATCGGCGTTGGATCAAACCTATAACGTCGTCATTACGGTTGACCACGATGACGTGAAGCAGAAATTCTAATTGACGATCACGGCCTGCCCATCCTTGGGCAGGCCGTTAAACGCGCTCAGTCATCTTCTCCGCAGTCGCATTCGCCGCCGCCGTGGTCGCTTTGGCAGGTGTCGGTTCCGTCGGCGTTGCGGATATATTCCAGCGTGTAATGATCCATTTTTTCAATAGCATCTTTGACGGTGAGACCGGCGCCGCAATAGCGCGTGACACAAGCGTCGGCGATGATATCAAAAATCGTCGGTGTCAGCGAACCGGTGATGACGGCCTCGCAGTCGCGCTCTGCGACCATTTTTGCCAGGTCCTCGGGGCTTGTATCCTCCGTCTTCCTGACGGCGTCAATCGACAGATCGTCTGTCTCAACGAACAGCAGCCAGCGGCAGTTTTCAAAGCTTTTTGATACGGTGCTCGTCAGCTCCCGTCCTTTGGCGCTTACGGCTATCAGCATGGTGTGATCTCCAATCCTCTTAATTTATCCAATTATCGCACAGCTACGGGAGAGCCGCAACTGCTTTTATACTCATCTCCGATAGATGAGTATAAATCGGCCATGTGGGCGCTTTGCGCCCGCAGCTAAAAATCAGTATTATACAGCCAGCGTCATTCCGCCGGACAGATACTCTATCGCGCCGCCCATCATATCCTTCAGGCGTTTGTACGATTCAATACCAGTGCAATGACAGGTATGGCATTTTGCTTTTGTTTTCAGCAGGAATTCGGCAATCTGCCTGACGATTTCCGGGCGCTCGTATACATCCCGCGCCGGGTTGTACAGATGGAAGCCGCCGATGACAGTGTCGGGGTAACAGCCGTTTTGCCGCTTGAAATGCTCCAGGATATTGACGATCCCGCAGTGCGAGCAGCCCGATATCAGGACGGTTTTCCCGTTTTCGCGAATGACAAGATTCTGCTCGTGGGTAAAATCGTCGCACTCATAACCCGTTCCGCGCTGCTTCAGCAGGTCGGCGTTGCCTGTGGGGTTGAGTTTTTTGCATTTGACGCCCGAAAAGAGCGTCAGCTCGTCGTCGATTTTCAGGCCGTCGTCGACATAAACGAACCTGTTCAGCGGCAGAAGCTCCTCGCTCAGGCCGATGTACTTGACGCTCTTGTCTCCAAAATAGGCGTAATGCTTGTCAAAAGCCCGGCTGCTGACATAGACCTTTGCTTTTTCGTTCAGAGTAAGAAACGTCCTTAGCCCGCCGCCATGGTCGTAATGACCGTGGGATATAAAAGCGATATCAACCTGACGCAGGTCAACCTCCATCAGAAGCGCATTTTTCGCGAACAGCGCGCTTGTGCCGGTATCAAACAGAATTTTATGCGCTGTTGTTTCAATGTACAGGCTTAGCCCGTGCTCGCAGCCCAGGTCTTCGCTTACCGATGTGTTTTCCGCCAGCGCTTTAATACGCATTCCATGCCCTCCTTGATATTAAGCTTCGGGACCGTCGTTTGGCTCGGCATCTCTCCAGCATCTCTGATGGAGACAGCAGCCGCCGGGACGGTCCTGTGCCTCTGCGTCGCACAGACGGTAGTCGCCGCCCTCAATGAGCAGCGGCTTGCCGTTGACAAGAGAGTCGGCCAGCTTCTTCCGGGCGTCAATGTATATGCCCTGAACTGTTGTCCGCGCCACGTTCATCTGCGCTGCACATTCCTGCTGGGTCAGCCCTTCCAGATCGATCAGCCGGATCGTCTCGTAAGCATCCACCGACATGACAATCGTCTCGCCGTGCTCATGCGCTTCAAGCGGCCCAAACCGGCTGCAGCCCGGCATCCGGCACACGTTTCTCCACTTCCTCGGCCTCGGCATCGCTTCGCCCCCTCTCGTTTATGGCATATGTCATTAATTATTATACTCCATATTTGACATATGTCAATAAAAAATCCGCCCGAATATCGGACGGTTTTTTGTCGCGGATGATCGCTTATTCCAGCCTGCCGAAATTGCGCAGCATCAGCACCTTTGATACAGCCAGGCTGGCCTTCCACCAGCTTTCACTGACAGCGAACGCCTTCGCGTATTTTTCGTTGTTGTCAAACCAACCCCCCGCGCGTTCCTGTGCACCCAAAGTCTGACTTCCTCAAAATCCTTGCGTGACAATTTCAGCATCATTAAACCTCTTTCCGCTCTCTTAATACTTATCTGCCCGCGCCCCTCGTAGGGCACAGCATCCTTGACGCGCCTCGTTACTTCCGCTATCCTAATTCCCCTCTGTGGAGGGGTGGCGCATGAGATGCTTGCATCTCTTTGCGCTGGGGTGGTTCCGCAGAGACGCGCTTTGCGCGTCCTCCCGTGCCGCGTAACCGCGGATAATCAATTAAGTACCACCATCATGTAGGGAACGGTTTTGACCGTTCCTCCACTCCGCACCGGGATAGGAATGGATAAATCCATTCCCTACAGGGATGTCAGAGCCTCACTCATATAACCGTACAATTCCCGCAGCGCCAAAAACCCCTCGCCGAGCCTCTTCACCAAGCCCCG
>CAZJCH010000044.1:1813-10928 GCA_964544005.1 uncultured Papillibacter sp. | reverse complement strand
TTTATTTCTTCTTTCTTCTTTCTTTCTGCCAATTGCCGTTTCAATCCCCTCCGCCGGTCATGTCGATACCCCAGAACCAGTCGTATTCCGGGATTGACGTTGTGCCGTTCTCGACCACGATACATTCGGGCGTCCAGTCTTTGTTGAAGTGCCTGATGGCGTAACCGGGGTAACCGATAAACGTATCGCCGGGGTTGACGTCATTGCCGGGGGTGGCATCGATCGGCATATGACTGACGAAGCCGACGACAAGGAAATAATGATCGCCGCGCTGCGTCAGCGCAAATACGTTCTGCATTCCGATGTAAAAATTCATCAGCTCGCGGTATTGACCGTTTTCCTCCGCGTAAACAAGAACGGAACCGCCCTCCGAGCCGCCGCCTGTCCGCGTGACAACCACGAGCTCGCTGACGCCGTCGCCGTTCAAATCCGCCCGCACGGGTTTTTGCGCAAGATTAAGCACCGCGTCGTTAACCCAGTTTGACGGGCGCGCGTCATACTGTTCGCGCGTCAGTCCCGCAGTTCCCTCTGCCGCTTCCGAAAGCTCAGCGAGTCCGCCTATCAGGTCGGTGAATTCGTCATACGTCAGGTCCGTACCGGCGTAAGACTCGATACCGGCCAGCGGGTAACGCCATTCCGGATCTAAAGCATTCTCCGGGTCAACGACCGTGTGGGGCTTTAATGTCTCGGCAAACGCTGTCAGCTCTTTTGAGGGCGCTGCAATATAACCGAACGTCGGCGTCGGAGAGGCGTCCGGTGTTGGAGAGATAACCGGTGTTGGAGAGATAACCGGTGTTGGAGAGACGTCCGGCGTTGGGGTGATAACCGGCGCGGGAGACACGTCCGGTGTCGGGGAGATAACCGGCGTCGCGGCGGGGGTTGATGTCGCCGACGCGCCCGGCGGCGAAACAGCGGCGGTCGAGCCGGCCGGTTCAGCCGCCTCCCGGGCCGCACAGCCGGTAAAAAGCGCTGCGGCGAGAAGGGCGGCCGCGAGCGTTAGTACTCCAAGTTTCATGGCTATACCTCCGTCGATTTTACATAACATCAGTATATCAAATATAACACAATATTCCAATCGCAGCTCATGCAGGCAAGAAAATTCTGACATTTGTCATCTTGGCAAAGCTGTGCAAAGTGTAGTAAGCTTGATACAAGCAGTGATATTGAAGCCGGAGGAGTTGCTATCCATGAAAAAGCGTATCATCAGCGTATTCCTGTTGCTCTGCCTGTGCCTGGGCTCGTTTCTGTCCGTGTCCGCGTCCGCGGCGGAGGATCTGTACGATGCCGTCTTGAAAAACAACAATGCCCTGCGCGGGCGGTATCTGGAGCCGGATACAAGCCTCGACAACTCGGTTGACAGCAGCATATTTACGATGGCCTTCAAAATGACCTACCCGCTGAAAACCGATTATGAAAAAATCAAGCTGCTGTACCGGTGGGTGACGGACAATATCTATTATGATTATGATTATTTCAGCGGCAAGACAAAGACGACGGCCACCGACGCGCTGGATGTCTTTACGACGAAATATACGGTCTGCGAGGGGTACGCGAATTTGATGACGGAGCTTTTGCGTTCCATCGGCATCCCCTGTATCGTCGTGGAGGGGTATGCGCTGGGCGTGGGGGAAGCGGAGGCCTGGAGCGCGTCGGTCATCAACGGGTCGCAGACGAATCACGCCTGGAACGAAGCGTACGCGGACGGAAAATGGATCATCCTGGACGCCACCTGGGACTCTGAGAACAGGTATGAAAACGGGACGTTTTATAAGGGCTCGTCCATGCTGACGTATTTTGATATCTCCGACGCGGCTTTCGCCAAGGACCATTTCATCGTCAGGCGGGAATCCACCGTCCTTGCCAACGAGATACGGACCGAGGGGGATTTCAGCTACTATGTGGAGGGCGGCGGCGCGACGGTGCTCGGCTGGAGCGATGCGGCGCGGACGGCCCGGCTGGAAATTCCCGAAACCCTGGGCGGCTGCCCCGTCCTGGCCATCGCCGACAACGCGTTTGAGGATGAATATCTTGACAGCCTGTCCTTTCCGTATACGCTGAGGACGATCGGGTACCAGGCCTTTTACGGCGCGCACCTGACGGGAAAGGTCCTGATACCGGCCTCCGTCAAAAGCATCAGCAGCTACGCCTTTTCGTACATGTACGGCGTGCGCGCGTTTGAGGTGTCCGCCCTGAACACCGCTTACGCCTCGCACGACGGCGTGCTGCTGGACAAGTCAATGCAGAATCTGTATTTTTACCCGCTCGGCAATTCGAGAAGCTCCTACCGGCTGCCGGATACCGTGACGTACCTTGCCTGCGCCTCCTTCGGCAACGCGTTCAACCTGAAAAGCCTGGCGATTACAAACTTTAATACCTCCTGCGCAACAAAGACCTTTTTCGGTTGTGACCTCTGTCTCTACGGTATAAACGGGTCGGTCATGCAGCAGTTTTTCAACAAGGGAACTCTAGCCGGGACACTCCAATACCAGGATATCGGTTATTTCAAGGATGCTCCGGCCGAGCCGGACGAACAGGACGGGGGCAGCGCATCACCAGCCCCAGCCACGCGCGCTACGGCAGCGCCGACGTCCTCCGCCGTACTCGTCAACGGAACGCCTGTTAAGTTCCAGGCTTATACCATAAACGGCAACAATTATTTCAAGCTGCGCGACCTCGCCATGGCGCTCCGGGGAAGCTCAAAGCCGTTCGAGGTCAGATGGGATAGTTCGGATAACGCGATCATCATGCTCTCGGGCGTGCCGTACACGCCCGTCGGCAGAGAGCTCACATCAACCGGAGACGCCGGCAGCCGGGAAGCCAATTTAACGACCTCACGCGTCTATCTCAATGGCGGTGAGATATTCCTGACGGCGTATCTCATCGGCGGCAACAACTATTTCAGACTGCGCGATGTGGGTCGTGCGCTGGACTTCGGCGTCATCTGGGACGGCGCGGCGAATACGATCAGGATCGATACGTCAATGGGTTATGTGGAATAGGCAACGCTTTTGAAACTTAAGAGGCAGCGAGGCAGTACCCACCAGTTTCTTACAGCTTTTCTGTTTTTAATACCCGCATTGCGTTAATCACCGCGATGAGGGCGACGCCGACATCGGCGAAAACGGCTTCCCAGATGGTGGCGACGCCGCCGGCACCGAGGGCCAGAACGAGCACCTTGACGGACATGGCGAAAAAGATGTTTTGCCAGACAATCCGATGCGTGCGCTTTGCAATTTTGATAGCGGTTACCAGCTTTGACGGCTCATCGGTCATGATGACGACGTCGGCGGCCTCGATGGCCGCGTCGGAGCCGGCGCCGCCCATAGCCACGCCCACATCCGCCCGCGCTAAAACCGGCGCGTCGTTGATGCCGTCACCCACATAGACAAGCTTACCGCCGCGGGGTTTCTGGGCGTCAATTCTTTCCAGCTCTTCGACCTTTTGGTCGGGCAGCAGCTCCGCGTACACCGCATCCAGCCCCAGGCCTTTTCCGAGCTTTTCGCCGACGGCCCGGCTGTCGCCGGTCAGCATCACGAGCCGGCGGACGCCGTGCGCCCGAAGCAACCCGACGGTTTCTCTGCTGTCGTCCCTGACCCTGTCGGAAATGACGATATATCCGGCGAATTCACCGTCAAGCGCGATGTAAACAACGGTGCCGTCATCGATTGCCTTACTAAAAGCAATCTGTTCGCGGTCCATCAGCCGGGCGTTTCCCGCCAGGACCCTCCTGCCGCCCACATCGGCCTTTATGCCGTACCCCGGCAGTTCCTCAACCGCCGAGACAGCGCTTTTGTCTAATTCCCTGCCGTAAGCCCTAACGATGGACTGGGCGATTGGGTGGTTTGAAAAGCTTTCAGCGAGCGCCGCATATTCCAGAAGATCAATGCCGGCGGCACTATATACCTTCGTCACCTCGAAAACGCCCTTTGTCAGCGTCCCTGTTTTATCGAAAATGACCGTGTCCACGTTGTTGAGCGCTTCAAGGCAGCTGCTCCCCTTGACGAGAATGCCGTTTCGAGACGCAGCGCCGATGCCGCCGAAAAAGCTCAACGGGATCGATATGACGAGCGCACAGGGGCAGGAGACGACAAGGAAGACGAGCGCCCTGTAAAGCCAGTCCGCAAAAGACGCTCCAGTTATGAGGAGCGGCGGGACGACGGCCAGCAGTGCGGCGATGACGACGACGGCCGGCGTATAATGCCGCGCGAATTTTGTGATGAAGTTTTCGGTGGGCGCTTTTTTGCTGCCCGCGTTCTGCACCAGGTCCAGTATCTTTGAGACGGTGGATTCGCCGAACTCCCTTGTGACCTCGACGGACAGGAGCCCGTTTTTGTTGACGGTGCCGGACAGCACCTCGCTGCCCGCTTCCACATCCCGGGGGACGGACTCGCCTGTTAATGCCGACGTGTCCAGCATAGACCGGCCTTCAATGACCCTTCCATCCAGCGGCACCTTTTCGCCGGGCTTGATGTGGATAACATCCCCGACTCGGACCTCCTCCGGCGGCACCCTCATTTCACCGCTGTCCGTCTTCAGATTCGCATAGTCGGGGCGGATATCCATCAGTGCGGCGATGGATTTTTTGGAGCGTCTCACGGCCAGTTCCTGGAAGAATTCTCCGATCTGGTAAAAAAGCATAACGGCGACGCCTTCGGGGAACTCCCCGATGGCGAACGCGCCGACGGTGGCGACGCTCATCAGAAGGTTTTCGTCAAAGACCCGGCCTTTGAGGAGGTTGCTTCCGGCCTTTAACAGGATTTCAGCGCCGACCAGCAGATAAGCGGCGAGATAGCTGCCGAGCCTGGCCCAATACGGCAGCGGAGCCGCCAGCGCTGCTGTGAGCAGCGCCGCGCTTGCCAATATCAGGTTGATTTTTTTCTTGTTAATGACCGAGCCCGCGTGCCTGTCCTGCTCCTTCTCGACGACAGTGACCCCTTTTTCGATACGCCGGGCAATGGCGGACGCTTTTTGCACAATAATCTCCATTTCGTCCCAGCTGTCCGCCTCGATCGTCAGCTTCCCTGCTGCAAAATTGACGGCGGCGCAGGTCACGCCTGGCAAGGCGCCCACTTCCCTTTCGATTTCCGACGCGCAGGAGGCGCAGCCCAGCCCGTCGAGTATGAGTACTTTTCTTGCGGTGTTTGCCATATTAAGCCTCTTTCTACTGCTCTTTGATATGGGTCAGGCCCTGGTCGAGGATTTGCCGGATGTGCTCGTCGTCCAGCGAATAGTAGACGCTTTTGCCTTGCTTCCGGTGCCGGACAAGCCGCGCCTGCTTCAGCACGCGCAGCTGATGGGAGATGGCCGACTGGGTCATGCCCAAAAGCGCGGCGATGTCGCACACGCACATCTCCGCCTCCGTCAGCGCCCAGAGGATCCGTATCCGAGTCGAATCGCCGAAAACCTTAAAAAGCTCCGAAAGGTCAAACAGCTCCGCTTCCTCCGGCATTTTGAGCTTCACCGCACCGATGACGTCCTCGTGGATGACGGTGCAGCCGCATTTATATATGTCGCTTTTGTTACTGTCCATAGATATCTCCTATCATTTGCGTGAATATATGATCAAGTATTCATATGTCGTGGTGTCATTATATGCAGATGGGTGTCGTTTGTCAACAGATATATGAATGATTGTTCATGTGAGCATAAGCGATTATTAAAGTGCGGCGTTACGCGGCACAGAAATGGGCGGGTTTGGAACCCGCCCCTACGGCTGAATTGTGTCATGTGGCTAATAATTCTCTTAATTTTTCCTCAAAGGCTTTGTCCTGCGCGGGGGTGCGTTTGGCGGGGCCTTTCAGGCGGCCGCCGGCATTGCGGATTTTTCGGGCGGTGTGGCGGGACAGGAGCAGGGCGTCGATGTTTTTGTCAGAGTAGACCATGCCGTCCTGATTGATCGGAACAGCGCTGCGGGCAAGGCACATGGCGGCGAGGCCATAGTCCTGCGTCACGACGATGTCGCCGGGTAAGAGCATATTGACCAGGGCGAAATCGACACTGTCGGCGCCCTTTGAAAACGTCAGCGTGCGGGCGCCCTCCTTCTCGAAAACGTGCGAAGTGTCACATAGAATGAGGCATTCGGTGTGATACTGCTGTGCAAGCCGGACACAAATATCCGTCACCGGGCAGCCGTCGGCGTCAATGAGGATGCGCATGCGCGATAAAGTCAAGGAAAGCGTCGGCCTGCTTTTTAAGATAAGGCGCGCTGGCAGTCAGCTCAAGCCTGTCGTCCTGATTGAGCTGCTGGGTCACATTGGGAATCGTCAAGCGCGGGCTGTTCATGATTTTCATATTAAGAAAGCTGAGCAGTGTCACAAGATGGTCCTGGGCGAGGCCGGTGCCGGACATCCCCGGCGTTGTGCCGCTAATGGCGGCTGGTTTCCCTGCCAGGACCTGCCCCTCCTCCCTGCTGATGGGGCGAGACAGCCAGTCGATCAGGTTTTTCAGCGCACTCGGGAAAAAATGGTTGTGCTCAGGGGTGAAAAACCAGACGCCGTCGGCGGTCTTGATTTTTTCGCGGACGCGGCTGACAGCCTCCGGCGCGGGGTATTCGATGTCCTGATTCATCATTGGTACATCCGCGTATTCCAAGAGCTCGAACGCTGCCCTGCCGCCGACGACGGCCTGCGCGGCCAGAGCCAGCTGGCGGTTGTAAGAGTCCTTTCTAAACGAACCAACGACAGCGATAATTTTTAGCATTTCCATATCGATCATCTCCATTCTTATTGTAATTGTATCGCGATACAGCATAACCGTCAATATGGCTTAAGATTCTTAAGCTCTATTGCATCATCTGAAACATGCGTTATAATAAAGCAAGTAGTATACGACTGACAACACAAGGAGACTGATATTATGCTGACAGCCAAAGAAAACCTTCTGAAATGCCTGCGCGGAGAAGTTCCGGAACAGGTACCGATTTACTCCATGGGAGTGATGTACGACGGCAACGGTTCCCCGCCGGACATGCTCGTGGAGCCGCTCATCATCAGCGAGCACCGCATCAGGGGCGGCGGGCCCGACTGCTGGGGCGTAGAGTATGTCCCGACGGAATCCACCGGCGGAGCGCTCATCCCCGCCAACGACAAATTCATTCTCGACGACATTACAAAATGGCGCGATGTGATTAAAGCCCCCAACCTCTCCGGTATAGACTGGGAGAGGATGTGCAGGGAGGATATTGAGCGGCGGAGACTCGACCGCTCCCAAACGGCTGTCTGTATGAACCTCCATATAGGTTATTTCCAGACGCTCATGTCGTTTATGGGCTTTACTAACGGCCTGTGCGCTATGTACGAGGAACCGGAGGAGGTCAAGGCGCTGTTTGAATACCTGTGTAACTTCTATTGTACGGTTGCCGAAAAATATGTCGATTACTGTAAGCCCGACGTCTGGACGATGATGGACGACACGGCGGCTTGGGCCAATCCGTTCATTTCCCCGGATATGTACCGCGAATTTTTGATCCCGCTCTATGACCGCCAGGCGAAGTTCGGCCGCGACAGGGGCCTGCCCATCTCCATGCATAACTGCGGCAAATGCGAGTGCTTCTTCGACGACCTGGTGAAAATCGGCGTCACCATGTGGGACCCGGCCCAGACGTGCAACGATCTCGCGGGTATCAAGAAAAAATACGGCAACAGGCTCGTCATCGCCGGCGGTTGGGACGCCCAGGGACGTCTCCTCCAGGACGATGTGACATATGAGGAAATTTACGAATCCGTCAAGAAGCAGATGGACCTTCTCGCCCCCGGCGGCGGCTATTGTTTCCTGGGTATGTTTTTGGCCAACAAGGACGACGAAAATGCCAAAAGGAAAAACGCCATGCTCTACAAGGCCTACAACGCGCTGCGCGGCAATTATTACTGAGCAGAAGCCGCCTTGCGGCGGTAAACAACGCTCCTGCGTCATTTTGGCGCAGGAGCGTTTCATTCTGTCACAGGCCGGATGCTTCCCATTATTCGCAACGGGTTATATCAGCGGCCGTTTATAAAAGGTCTCGGCGGCGTAGTGATTCTTCCACCGGACACGTTCCAGGCACACGTGTGTGCGCCTTCTCGAATCCTTTGTTAAACATCCTCTTTTCTGTCAGGCTATGGAGATATTAACATATGCTGCTCATATATGCATGATTTTTTACTTGTTTAGCCCTTGATATATGAGACCGCGTTCCGCGCTGCGATGCGACCTGAATTCAGAGCGAAGGCCGACGATAAGCCCGTTGCCACATTAATGGGATAGCTTTCGGTCTGTATCCCGCCCGCGTCGAAGCCGCCGGCATAAAGGCCTAAGATTGGGTCATCGTTTCGATCGACGGCCTCCAGCTTTTCACTGACACGAATACCGCCCTTTGTGCCGAGCATCAGCGTCCGCGCTTTGACGGCGTAATAGTTGGGACCTGTGAGCGGCCGCAGGTACCTGGGCTTTTTTGCGAACAGGCCGTCGTGCCCCTTCGCGCAGAAGCTGTTATATTCGTCGATGGTCGCCCGCAGGACGGCGGGCTCAACGCCCATATTTTCGGCCAGCGCCTCTATTGAATTCCCGGCAAACACCTCGCTGCTGCCCCGCTCCAGCGCCGCATCCACAACCGCGCGGATACCTGTCAGACGGGCGCCGGGCTTTCTGTCCATCGCGCCTTCTTTTTCGATTCCGTAAGTCTCCAGCCTGCCGATAATAGAATCGTCAAGGAGCCGGTATGTACAGCCGCCGGGGAACCGGGCGTTGACGTTGCCGCCGCTGGTGTCGTAAAAACAGATCCCCTCGTCGCAGTAGCGCCTTCCCTTATGGTTGACCCAGAGGTCCGGTTGGGACGCGGCCACTTCCAGATCGTTCAGCGCGCCGAAACCGGGACCAGTGGGTCCGAAGGAAATGATCTCCAGCGCGTTCATGCCCTCGGCGGCGGCGCCTGCTTCCCATGCCATTTTGATCCCGTCTCCCATCTTGCCCACATTGCCCATGGGGATGAGATTGACGCCCAGCTCAAAGCCGTGGTATTTCTTCATCCACTCTGCATTATTGGCATACCCGCCGCTCGATATGATGACGGCTTTTGCCTCGGCTGTCACTTCCCTGCCGCCCACTTCGGCAACGACGCCTGTCACTCGGCCGTTATTTT
>CAZJCH010000044.1:0-1803 GCA_964544005.1 uncultured Papillibacter sp. | reverse complement strand
AGTCCTGTCACCGGAGCGCCAAGACGGATTTCAACCCCCTCATCCCCGGCTCTCACCGCAAGCCGCTTCATGACTGCCGCGCCGTGTCCTTTGATAAGATGATACGTCGGCTGCGTATACGGCATATTTGTGATGACATCCATAATCTCGACGCCTTCGGCCTGAAGCCAGTCAATCGTTTTTGCCGATTCGTCCACGATGGCCCGGACGAGACGCGCGTTTGCCTTCCAGTGACTATATTCCATGATCGCCTGGAAAGCCTCGTCTCTGGAATACATGACGAACCTCTCCCGCTGCAGCCGGCTCTCAACGGCAAACGTACCGTTAAAAAACAGCCCGGAGCCTCCCGGCGCTTTCTGTTTTTCAAAAACGATCACCTTCGCACCGGCTTCTGCCGCCGTCAACGCCGCCGACAACCCGCAGGCTCCGGCGCCGACAACCACAATATCGGCTTTGAGTAAATCTTCCATGATATGACCCTCCGTATCGACTTTTTTGTTACATTATATTGCCAACGATAAGCAACATCAACAGGTTTTCGATGATTTACTCTTTTAGTTATTATTTTACGCCGGATCGGTCAAGATTCTGCTTTGAAGAGCATGTGCGCGAGACAATGACGGATTTCTGCTCATGCTGCTGGAGCCGGTCAAGTCAAAAAAGTGACCGGTAATATCACAAATCCCCTCAGCTTTCGCTGAGGGGATTGCTTTGCTTATCTTATTTCGCGTATTCGATGGCTTTTGTTTCGCGGAGGAGATTGACCTTGATCTGGCCGGGGTATTCTAGGTCGTTTTCGATTTTCTTGGCGATTTCACGGGCTAATATAATCATTTCATCCTCTGAAATAACCTCGGGCTTGACCATGATGCGAATCTCGCGGCCTGCCTGAATGGCGTAGGAGCTCTCGACGCCGGTAAACGAATTGGTGAGCTCTTCGAGCTTCTCGAGGCGCTTGATATAGTTCTCGATATTCTCGCGCCGCGCGCCGGGACGTGCCGCTGAAATCGTATCAGAAGCCTGTACGATCATGGCGATGACTGTCCTCGCTTCGACATCGCCGTGGTGGGCGTGAATGGCGTGGATGACTTCCTCGCTCTCCTTGTACTTGCGGGCCAGCTCGACACCGATAGTGACGTGGCTGCCTTCAACCTCGTGGTCGATGGATTTTCCAAGGTCATGGAGAAGTCCTGCGCGTTTGGCGACCATTGTGTCAACGCCGAGTTCGGCTGCCAGCAGGCCCGAAAGGTGCGCGACCTCGATGGAGTGGCTCAGAACGTTCTGGCCGTAGCTTGTCCTGTATTTCTGTCGGCCAAGCAGCTTAACGACCTCTGGGTGCAGGCCGTGGACGCCGGTTTCAAACGTCGCGCGCTCGCCTTCGGATTTGATGGTGGCGTCGACTTCCTTCTTTGCTTTCTCCACCATTTCTTCAATGCGGGCCGGGTGGATGCGCCCGTCGATGATCAGCTTTTCGACGGCGATGCGGGCAATTTCACGCCGCACCGGGTCAAAGCTCGAGAGGGTGATGGCCTCCGGCGTGTCGTCAATGATCAGGTCGACGCCGGTCAGCGTTTCGATCGCACGGATGTTACGGCCTTCGCGGCCGATGATGCGGCCCTTCATTTCGTCATTGGGCAGGGGTACCACAGAGACGGTGGCCTCGGTTACATGATCCGCCGCGCAGCGCTGGATGGCAAGCGAGATATATTCGCGCGCCTTCTGGTCTGCTTCTTCCTTATAGCGGGTTTCGATTTCCTTTATCTTCATGGCCGCCTCGTGGGTGACCTCAGACTCAAGATTCTT
>CAZJCH010000043.1:3626-10933 GCA_964544005.1 uncultured Papillibacter sp. | reverse complement strand
CCGGTATCAGCAACAGCAACCGCTTCCCTATGTACCTTAACATTGTTCCACCTGCCTTACGCGCAATCAGATATAGCTTAAATCTAATTCTATTATCCAACAGGTTTAGGCGGAATACAATGTTAAGCATTTCTATACTTTCAAGCGCCCAGCAGTGACGCACTTGTAAAACATACACAATATATGTGTTAATGCATCTTGCGTTTCTGTCGACATTGATAAATCGTTCCGTCAGATAATGAATAAAGTCCACTCGTTTAAAAAGCCGGCAAGCAGTTTTTACTACTTGCCGGCTACTTTCACTTTTGCTCTAACCCAACTATTGGCATAGACTACGACGTCTCCGGGGCTTCAAGTCCACCGGTCTCCATCAACTCATAGCAGAACCTGAGATAGGCGAAAACGCGCTCGTCATGGATGTTAACGCCCATGAGGCTCTCAATTCGGGAGAGCCGGTAGGTCAGCGTGTTGCGGTGGATATACAGCTCCTTCACGGTGTTTCCGTAATGTCCCTTATGCAGCAGAAAGTAATACAGCGTCTTGAAGTATTCCGTACCCTGGGACGCATCCGTCTCCATCAACCTGAAAAGAGACGGGTGGATCCAGTCGCGCCAATTAAGATGTGTGCGGAACGCCTTTGCTAAGCATGTATACGCGCATTCTTCAAAGAAACGTATTTTCTGAGGACTGTCCGCGTCCGTCTTGGTGGCACACCCCGCTTGTTCATAAAATGATACGAGCTTTTCAAGCCCGCAAAATGGAAGGCTCGTGCCGCAACGAAAGTTGCCGAGCGATAAAAGCTGGTTGATAGTGGATGTCAGCGTCAGCGCTTCGTTGTGGAACTTGCTCGCAACCAGGACTATCGCGTTCTTGTATGGCAGGATTACCATATTGGGGAATCGTTCGGAGAGGCTCTTGCAGATCCAGTTGAATAGCAGTTTGTCAAAGGCTTGCGGCGACGGCGTGATCTTATAGACGACGAGCGGTGTCGTCTCATCCCAATTGAGCATGGAATACAGGTTCGAGACAGCCTCGTCCGACAGGACCGCGCCGTCAAGCAGGTCGGCCAGCAGCGAGAAGCGGGAATACCGCTCCGTGTCACATTCGTGCGAGCTGTGCAAGAGCTTCTCGTACACATCCGTAATATATCGTGTGAACTGTGTAACGCTCCTTGAGACTCTGTCTTTTTTGTAAAAGACGTAGAGATGCCCCCAGACACTACCACTGAAATAGCAGTTTGTGCGGATCGTATAATGATAATTCCCAGCCTCGGGCATCGCTTCGAGCACGGGCATGACAGCGGGGTCAAGCTCATCGGGATATTGGGTCGGGAAATTGTAGGTTTTCAGGCGTTCGATCATGCGGACAGGTATTGTATTCAGGTGCTTTATCTCGTCCCACTCCTCATAGACCTGTGCGCTTGTATATTGCCTCGTCATCGCATAAATCCGCAGGTTGTTCTGCCCAAAGAACATGGGAGATTCAATTATTTCGTGAGCCACGTCCAAAACGGCCTGGAACGGGTTTGGATCATTGCACGCGGCACTGATGCGCGTGTCCCAGTCGCGGTATTTGTCAAACACGCCGATAACACAATTGAGGATATCAGTGAAGTCTGCATTCTTAATAATTATGATATCCCGCCCATGCACTAAAAGCACACTATCGTCGTCCGACCCAAAAAACTCGGAGCAACGCCCGATATACACGTTGTCGCGCGAGACGCCCTCCTCGTTTGAAAATATGCGGAGCCCGTCAATGGATCGAGCTCCGTCCTGAATCGCACTCTCAGCGTGAAATCGTTCAAGCTCATCAAACAGCACCCACATGCTAAGGCGCATCTCCACATTCTCTCCTCATACCAGTCATATTTCCAAGGTTATCTTACCACGTGCGAACTCCGTGCGTCAAGTGAACACATCATCACCGTCACTGTTGGAGTAGGCGCAACTCTATCTCTCCTTATGCTTTATTTTGGAAGTGCGGATGGCGTTTCCTCTGCCGGCTCACCTTCAAGATAGCCGGTGACGATGTTCCGGGCCCAGTAGCCTGTGCGGACGATGAGAAAGCCGATGACGCATTTAACAGCTTCGGAGAGGTAGCTGAGGGGATAGATAAGGAAGATGCTGAGGCTAGTGTAATGCGCGAGGATATATGTATATGGGACGAAGACAACCCATGAATAAACGCTGTCGAAGATAAAGGTGATGATCGTTTTGCCGCCGGAGCGGATGGCGAAGTAGCTGCAGTGGGAGATCGCGTTAAAGGGCATGAGCGCCGCGCTTGTCAGCATGAAGAGCGTGGCGAGGCGGCGGACGTCGTCCGTCGTGTTGTATGCGTTTGGAATGAAGGGTGAGGCGGCGGCCAGTGCGCCGCCGACCATAAGGCAGCAGCAAAAACTGAAAAACATCAGCTTCCAAGCATATGATTTCGCCCGTTTCACATCTCCCGCGCCGAGCGCCTGCCCGACTAGGACGGCGACGGCTGTTCCCATCGATATGAAAACGACGTTGAAGAGGTTCGAGACCGTGCTTGAGATATTCAGACCCCCGACGACATTGAGGCCGCGCGTCGAAAAGATCTGCATCAGCGCCGACATGCTCAGCGACCAGAGCAGTTCATTGGCAAAAAGGGGCAGCCCTTTTATTGAAACGGTCTTAACGAGCGTTAGGGGTATCTTCATGGTCCGGTATATGCCCTTGAGGAACGGGAATCTGCTGGTATGTCGGTGCGCGTAGATCATGATGACGGCGAGCTCTACGAAACGGGAGATGACCGTTGCGATCGCAGCGCCTTTGACGCCGAGGGCCGGGGAGCCCAGCTTTCCGAAGATCAGGATATAGTTCAGGATGAGATTCGTAAGTACCGCCGCGATGCCGGCGATCAGCTGAAGCATTGACTCGCCCGTCTCGCGCAGCGTCCCGCTGTAGGCCTGCGACAAGGCGAAAGGCAGGAGGCCCAGGAGCATGATACGGAGATAGTCCCGGCCGTATCCGAGCATTTTTGCCGCGTCTGCCGCGTCACCTTCGCCGGTCAGGTACAGGGAAATCAGAGTGTCGCCGCAGGTCAGAAAAACCGTGACAGCCGCGATCAGCAGCAGGGCCGCCGCCCATAGCTTATAGCGGAAGGTATGACGAAGCCCCTCGGTATCGCCCGCCCCAAAAAACTGCGCACCGAATATGCCCGGGCCGGACAGTCCGCCGAATATGGCCAGGCTGAAAACGAAGAGCAGTTGGTTGGCGATGGCGACGCCGGACATCTGCGCCGTACCTGTCTGACCGACCATGATGTTATCCAAAAGGCTGACAAAGCTAGTAATTGTACTCTGGAGGATGATTGGGACGACGAGCACGAGCACGGTGCTGTAAAATGCGCGGTCACCGATAAACGTGCCTCTGAACCTGCCGAAAAGACCGGTTGTTGTGTTGGGACTCATTGACTATTCACCTGATACTTCCTTGTTGCAATTAGGCAAATATAGCACAATAAGCATGACAAGTCCATAACAAAAGTTAATCAAAAGCAGTGCATGCGGCATTACCGCCACATGCACCGCCTATTCCGATTGGTTGCGCCCTGCGCAACCTCCTTTTTAAAAACTATTGTAGTTATAAAGAAGCTGGAATATCATATGAGTATCAACAGATATGGGGGCTTCAAAATGAAACGCACCGGTGGAGAGATCGTTGTAAAGCAGCTTATTAATGAGGGCGTGCCCTACATTATCGGAATACCGGGCCATGGTGTGCTCGGGCTGTTTGACGCCGTCAGAAAAGCAGAAGCTGCGGGGGAAATCAAGTATTTACAGGTCAAGCATGAACAGGCCGCGACAGCAATCGCAGATGGATATTTTCGCGTCATAGGTAAACCTCTGGCGGTTTTCGCATCCATCGGTCCGGGCACCCTCAATACGAGCATCGGCCTCGGCACGGCTTATGCCGACTCGACAGCATTTCTGGCGCTCGTCGGCGACACGCATGTCCGCATGAAGGGTGTCGGCGTGCTTCAAGAGCTGGAGCGCTATCAGGACAGCAATATCCTGAGAAGCCTCGAGCCCCTTTGCAAGCGCAGCTGGCGGGCCGAATCAGCGCGGCAGCTGCCCAGAATCATGCGCCGGGCTTTCAATCAGATGACGACAGGCCGGAGCGGCCCCTGCGTCGTGACGCTGCCGATGGATATCCAAGCGGAATATAGCGACTACACGCCGTGGGACGCCGGGGAAAAACCGGCGTCAAAGCCGTGCGCCGATAGGGCTTCTGTCGAAAAAGCTGTCGCACTTATGAAAACGGCAAAACGCCCGCTCATCCTGATAGGCGGCGGAGCACTCCGGGCGGGCGCCGGCGCGCTTATAACGAGACTGGCCGAAAAATGGGGCGCCGCAATGCTCACGACGTTGGCGGCAAAAGGCGCTGTCGCCGAGACGCACGGGCAGTATTGCTTCCACACAGGCTCGAAAGGCACCGCCATCGGGCTGAAGCTCAGCCGGGAGGCGGATGTTGTGCTTGCCCTGGGGACGCGGTTTGCCGACGAGACGACGTGCTCCTATAGGAAAGGTATTGCCTTTAATTTCCCGGACACGAAGCTCATACATATCGATATCGACCCATCGGAGATCGGTAAGAATTACAACGCGAATGTCGGCATTATTGCTGACCTGAAAGAGAGCTTAGGGCAGATACTGGACATGGACCAGGCATTTGATATCAACAGGGATTATCTCGCTGAAATAAAAGACCTCAGACAAAAGTGGTTTTCCTATCTGGAAAACGCCAGGGCCGTGAAGACTAAGGAGATCACGATTTCGCAGCTGATCGGCGTTCTCGACAAGACGCTGCCGGACGACACGATCATTTCGACGTCTTCAGGGAATACGCAGGCGCAGCTGTTTCAGGAGTACTGTTATAAGAAACCGGAGTGCAACCTGACGACGGGTGGCTTTTCGGCGATGGGGTGGGCTGTTCCTGCCGCAATCGGGGCGAAGCTGGCCGCTCCCGGAAGGCCGGTTGTCGCGCTTCTGGGCGACGGTGATTTTATGATGACAATGCAGGAGCTGTCAACAATCGCACAATATGATATCCCGGTTATCGTCATCATGGCCGATAACTGCGGGTGGTTGGCGATTAAGGACCTGCAGACGGATATGTTGGACGCAGACGCTGTCTTCGGCAACGACTTCACGCGGGGTGGGGAGGTTTACAGCCCGGACTTCAAGGCAATGGCGGAGGCTTTCGGCATCAGGGCTTACGGCGCGAGCACCAAAGAAGGCGTTGAGAAGGCGCTTTTAGAAGCGCTCCAATCGGGCAAGCCGGCGTTCATCCATGTCAGCGTCTGCCGGGAGCACCCGTATTCGGGCGGGAAGGCGTTCGGCTGGTGGGATGTGCCGATACCGGCTTATATGGAGGAGAAGCGGAAAAAATACGAGTATGAGAGCGTGGAGGAGACAGTCTGACTTTTTCGGTTGCAAGGAGGTGCCCGGTATTTCATGGATCAAACTTACGGATCGGGAGAGTCGCTCATGAATAAGATGAAGTTCGTCCTGGTGGGCTGCGGGCGGATCGCGCATCTGCACGTGGCCGGGTATAAGGACAATCCGGATGCAGAGCTTTGGGGCGTCTGCGATTTGAACCACGCTGCCGCCCATAAGTTCGCTCAGAAGCACGGTATACCGAGGGTCTACGCCAATTACGACGAGGTGTTGGCGGACCCCGAAGTGACGGCGGTCGAGCTGCTCTTGCCGCACCATCTGCACTGTGATTATACGGTGAAGGCCGCGGGAGCGAAGAAACATGTGTCGGTGCAAAAGCCGATGGCATTGAATCTGGCCGAATGCGACACCATGATCAGGGCGGCGCGTGACAACGGGGTAAAGCTGAAGGTTTTTGAAAACTTTGTTTTCTATCCTCCGTACCGGTTGGCCAAGCAGCTGCTTGACGCGGGGGAGATCGGCACGCCGCTGGGGATACGTCTTAAAATGAATAACGCGTCGCTGAATTCGCGCAATTTTCCCATTGTCGGCAGAAAGACAAAACACAGCGGCGACGATGTGGAAAGCGTCCACGATACGGGGTGGGAAATCGATCCGAAGACGTGGCTGTGGCGGCTGAATTCGTCCCTGTGCGGCGGCGGCCCTATGGTTTTCGACGACGGGTTCCACAAGTTCTCCCTCATCATGTACATGCTGGGCGACGTGGAGAAGGTAACGGCCTGGATCGACGAGACGCCGGTGATTCCCGGTGTCTTTAACGACGCGCCGGCCGTCATCATGTGGAAGCATAAGGATAAAAAGCTCTACGGCGTCTGGGACATCACAAGCTCAGACGAGATGTACATCCAGAGTAAGTACTACACCTGCGACGAGCGCCTGGAGATTACCGGGTCACGGGGCGTCCTCTGGGTGACGCGCTGCACGGCCTGTATGCTGCCCGATGTGGCGCCGGTGGTGATGTACAGGGACGGTAAGCTGACGGAATTTTGGGACATGAAGCACGATTGGGCGGACTCGTTCGAGGCCTCAACCCGGGATTTCGTGGAGGCAATCAAGAACGGCCGGGAGCCTGTTCTCAGCGGAGAGCGGGGCCGGGAGGTTCTCAAATTCACACTGGCGGCGATCGATTCAAACAATCGCAAATCGGAGGTTTATCTCGACAGCTACGAGGATAAGCCGCTTCCGAAGAAGCACGGGTTTGTGGGAAATATGCTGTTTGGAGAAAAGCGCTGAGGACAAAGCGTAGGGAACGGTTTTAACCGTTCCTCGCATCGTACGGGAAAGGAATGGATAAATCCATTCCCTACGGGTGCAAACACAGGAGTGTAAGATGGACGTTAAAACAACAATGACGGCGGCGGCGGAGATACGGAAGCTGACGATCCGGGCGATGGAAGCGGCGGGGTACGGGCACATCGGCGGGAGTATGTCCGTCTGCGACGTGCTGGCCGTGTTGTATACGGATATTCTGAATGTGGACCCGACGGACAGCAAAAAGAGGGACAGGGACTGGCTCGTGCTGTCAAAGGGGCACTGCGGGCCGGCGCTCTATGCCGCTTTGGCGTATAAGGGTTTCTTAAATAAAGAGGAACTGAGGACGCTCAACGCGAACGGGACAAAGCTCCCCAGTCACTGCGACAGGCTGAAAACGAACGGCATTGATTTGAGCACCGGCTCTCTCGGGCAGGGACTGTCCTTGGCTGTCGGGGCGGCAATGGGGAACAAGCTTCAAGGGATTATGAGCACGGTTTATGTGATCGTCGGGGACGGAGAGCTGCAGGAGGGGCAGAACTGGGAGGCTATTCAGTTTATCGCCCACAGA
>CAZJCH010000043.1:0-3616 GCA_964544005.1 uncultured Papillibacter sp. | reverse complement strand
AGACAGCTTGACAATCTGATCATCATTGTGGACAACAACAAGCGCCAGCTGGACGGCTACACGAAGGATATTTGCGACCCGTTCGATCTGAAAGAAAAAATCAAATCCTTCGGGCTCGTCGCCGCTGAGGCCGACGGCCACGACGTGCAGGCGATATATACCGCGCTCACAAGCGCCAAAAATGCCGGAAAACCGACGGTTGTCATACTGAACACAGACAAGGGCTGCGGCTGCTGTTTTGCCGAGATTGACGGTTTCAACCACTATATGGTGGTCACCCATGACATGGCGGAGGAAGCGGTCGCGGAAATTGATGCGAGGTTAAAAAAGAGATATGAATCAATTGATTGAGACGCCGAAAATGGATGACAGGGAGATGCGCGTGGCTTATTGCGACGCGCTGATCGCAGCCGCTGAAAAGAATCCGGGGATCGTGGCGGTGGACGTTGATGTCCAGTATTCCATGGGGACAAAGCGGTTTTACGACAGATTTCCGGGAAGAGGCATCAACTGCGGGATCATGGAGGCGCACGCCGTTTCCATGTGCGCCGGGATGTCAGCCACCGGCCTGATTCCGTTTTTGCACGCCTTCGGGACGTTTGCCACGCGCCGTGCTTTTGATCAGGTCTTTCTCTCCTGCGCATACCAGAAGCTGAACGTCAAAATCATCGGCGGCGACGCCGGTGTCACGGCGGCTTCAAACGGCGGGACACATATGCCGTTCGAAGACATCGGTATTATGCGAACAGTCCCGGGCATTACTGTCATTGAACCCGCCGACACGGCGATGTATAATGAAGCTGTCCAATATATGGCTGATACGTACGGTGTCTTTTATATGCGCTCCTGCCGACGAAAGGTCATGCGGATCTACGGCGACGGCGCGGCTTTTGCGATCGGGAAAGCAAACGTATTATGCGAAGGCGAAGACGTCGCCATCGTGGCCTGCGGCATCATGGTTTACGAGGCGCTGCGGGCACGGGAAATGCTGGCGCAAAAAGGAATCTCGGCACTAGTCATCGATATGCATACGATCAAGCCGTTGGACGAGGCGTCGCTCATCGCGGCAGTACGGAAATGCGGCGCCGTCGTCACGGCTGAAAACCATAACGCCATAGGCGGGCTGGGGAGCGCTGTCGCCGAGACGCTGTCGGAGCATTGCCCTGTCCCCATGGAGCGGGTGGCAGTGTTTGAAAGCTTCGGCGAGGTGGGGACGCAGGAGTATCTGCAGAAACGATTTCATTTGACTGCGGAGGATATCGCCCATAAGGCTGTCAAATGTGTCAGGAGGAAGAAGACATGAGAGTAGCGGTTGTCAGCGAGGTATCGGCCAGGGATAAAAACAAGTACATTCTCGAGGCGCTGAAGGAAACCGGCGCAGAGGTATTCAATATCGGCATGACGAGCGAAGGCGATGATTCGGAGCTGACCTATATCCATACGGGCCTGATGGCGGCGCTGGCACTTCAGACCGGCGCTTCTGATTTCGTCGTCGGCGGCTGCGGGACGGGCCAGGGCTTTCTGCTGTCGGTCATGCAGTATCCCGGCGTGTACTGCGGCCTGATCACCGAGCCGCTGGACGCCTGGCTTTTTTCGCAGATCAACGGCGGCAACTGCGTGTCGCTGGCTCTGAATAAGGGCTTCGGCTGGGCGGGGAACATCAATCTCAGATACATTTTTGAGAAGCTGTTCCGAGACCCGTCCGGTCAGGGGTATCCGGCGCACCGGAGTGCCAGCCAGAGGGAGAGCCGTCTGCTGCTCTCAAAAATCAACGGCGTAACCCATAACGACTTTGCGGCAATCATTCGTTCGCTGGACAAAGGCATATTGGATGCGGCGTTCGGACAAGCGGCGTTTGCCGATTTTATCCGGACATACGCAAAAAACGGCGAACTGAAGGATTTGATATTAAACAATTGACGGGAGGGTCGTGATGATCCAGTCGCTTTATAAGGGCATAGAAACGCTGCTGTTTCTGGCGTCGCGGAAAAGCGCCGGCGTCACGGAGCTGGCCGAGGCGCTGGGGATCAACAAGAGCACGGCGTTTCGTATACTCGATACGTTTTTGGAAGCCAATATGGTCGAGAAGAACAGGGAGACGCTCAAATACAAGCTCGGTCCGGCCATCCTGCGCCTTTCTGAGCAGTATTACAAAAACTATAACATCATCGCCGACGCGAAGCCGCTGATGGAACGCCTTGCCGCAGAGATCAGGGAATCCGTTCATCTCTGCGTCTGCGCCAACAACAGCGCCGTGATCATCGAGCAGATCATGTCGGATTCGCGGCTCGTCGTCAACGCCAAGATCGGCAACAGCGAGCCGCTGCACTGCTCCTCTGTCGGTAAATGCCTGCTGGCTTTTGCCGAAACCGAGAACAGGGATAAGATGATATCGCTTATTAATTTTGACATTTATACGGATAAAACAATCCGCTGCAAGGCTGAACTGGACGCCGAAATTGAGAAGGTCAGGGCGCAGGGGTATGCCGTCGACGACGGGGAGATCAGCGAGCATATCAAGTGCGTCGCCGTTCCGGTTTTCGACAGCACGGGGAAATGCCAGTATTCGCTGGGCGCATCCGGGGCGGCCAGCAGAATGACACGGGAGAAAACAGACAGGATCATACCGCTCTTGGTGAAAACCGCGGAAGGGATTTTCGCGTAACAGATAAACGATTTGAAAGGACGGCACGATCATGGGAAATAAGCTCAATGAAAAAGGAAGGCTCCGCGAGAAATTATCGTACGCCTGCGGCGACATATACGGGGGCGGGGCCTTTATGGTATTCAGCCTGCTGTTTATGAATTTCCTTGTGCTGGTGGAGGGGTTGCCCGTCGTCGCCACGACGGTCATCATTTTCATCGGCAAGCTGTGGGACGCGATCACCGACCCTATCGTCGGGCGTATTTCCGATAAAACGAGGTCGCGGTTCGGGCGGCGGCGGATCTTTTTCCTCATTGGTATTGTGCCGGTGTTCCTGTCGTTCATAATGCTCTTTTACTCCTTCGGGTTGGGGAGCGTCACAGGGAAAATCATCTACTACGCGTTCGCGTACATGTTTTTCGGAACGGCCTTTACAATCGTCATGATCCCCTACAACGCCATCCTCTCCGACATGACCTCGGATTACAACGAGCGCACGAGCTTCACAACGATGCGGATGATCTTTTCGGGCGCGGCGGCCCTGATAGCCGCTGTCGTCCCCAGTATGATCATCAAGACGATCGGGGGCACCCAGAACGGCCCGGAGCAGAAATCGGGCTATCTTGTCATGGCGATCATTCTGGGCGCCGTGTTCGGTATCGCCTGGCTGCTCACCTTCCTTGGGACGAGGGAAATGAAAGAGCTGCCGCCGGTGGAAAAATCGTCGGCGAGGAGCTGGCTGTCCGTCTTTAAGAATAAAGCCTACAGAAACTTCCTCGGTATCTTTCTGTCTTTCCAGATCGCTGTCGACCTGGTGCTGGCGCTCTTCATCTTCTATATCGACATTGTGGTTTTGCAGTATAAGAATTATGAAATGGTCATGGGGACGCTGCTCGTGTTCTCAATCGTCTTTATGATCATCCACGGCGCTGCGGCAAAGAAAAAAGGCAAGGTGTTCCCGCTGTATATCGG
>CAZJCH010000042.1:4941-11421 GCA_964544005.1 uncultured Papillibacter sp. | reverse complement strand
CCAAAAAAGAACGGCCTTCGGCCGTTCTTTGGAAAGCTTGATATTGACGCGTTATACGACATCTTCAAACGCTGTGCGCGGGGGCGCCGCGGGAAGTACCTCTTTTTCCTTTTGAGCACGGTAACGCGTCGTAACAATTAAAGCAATCCCGAAAAGCAGCGAAACGACTCCGACAAATTCATAACGGAAGTTCGTGGATTCGCCGCCGAGTGCAAGTGTCAGCGGCGTAAACACCATCGGGGAAATGAAGCTGCCGATGCCGGGGGAAATAGTATTGACGACGGCCGTCGCGGCGGCGGAATTAGCGGTGTTCACGCGGTTCGATGTTGAGAACAGACTCTGCGGGATCATGATGCTGATGGCTGTGCCGACGATGAAAATACCGGCAAACACGGCAATCAGGCTGGATTGTCCGATGTTGATGATCGTATAGCCCACAAAGACGACAAAAAAGGCCAGCGCGAGGGCATAGTCCTTTAGCTTTGCAGACAGCCTGTTGAAGACAAGGCCCATACCGAACCCTCCCGCCATCTGAACCGCCGTTGCGATCCCGGCGGTGGACGTATCACCGAGGCCGGCCGCCTTCAAGTGGTTGGAGATGTTTGTGCCGCAGACGGTGTAGATCAGCAGGAACATAAATGTAATACCGCCGTAATAGAATATATCAAGCGGAAGCTGCAGCCCCTGCTGTTTCTTCTTCTTTAATTCCCCGCGCGCCGTTTCCGGCGGCGTTTTCTTTTTATCGTTTGGTATGTAAACAAGACAGAGCAGCACAATCGGGATGCCGATCAGGAGCATCAGATAGCCGCCGAACCAGACCATGTTGGCAAGAATCCCGCCGCCGGCGCTCATGATGATGCCGCCCAGATTGATAGCTGAGGATTGAACGCCGACGCTCATCCGGCGTTCAGCCTCGTTGAAGCTGTCAAACATGATACTCGCGGAGGTCGAAATATAAAACCCCATGCCGATGCCGATCAAAACGCTGAACAGGCACAGGTGCCAGAACTGGGTGTGGAGAAGCAGCGCGACAACGCTCGTCCCGGTTATAAAGATAAGACCGGTCACGACGCTGGCTTTCTTTGAAATCCACCCTCTGCCGATCATGAAGGCTGAGACGAGGGAGAATACCATGGAAAACAGGCTGGGGAGCGTCATTGCCGTCTGGATGACGGACAGGGGCAGCTGCGGAAATATCTCCGCATTGATTTTCGCAATGCCCGGCGTCAGCGCGAACTGCACCATCTGCATGAGCGACGCCGCCATGATCGTCATAAAAATAACCCTGTTGCGTTTGGACATCTGCGCCATAACGGCCTCCTGAAAAAGCGATTGGTTGCTGTCGTTCTATCAGTCTTTTGACAATAACGCGCCTGCCGCTCTTTTTTCAGACCGCAGGGTTAAAAGCACCGCGGCGATGCCGACGGCAAGTGCCAGGACGCCTACGAATTGAAACCTGAAATTTGTCGACGGCCCGGCGATCGCCGTCGTCAGGTTCGTAAATATGACCGGCGACAGAAAGCCTCCGGCACCCGGCGCCAGACAGCAGACGAGCGTTGTCGCCGCGGAGGAGCTCGTCGGGTCGACACATTTTGATACAGAAAACAGGCATTGCGGTATGATCAGGCTCAGGGATGAGCCGACGATAAACACACCGACAAACACGGCCGCCAGCGACATATGGCCGACATTGAGGACCGTGAACCCGATGAAAACGGCGAGAAATGCAAAAAAGATCAGGTAATCGCCGAATTTTGATGAGAGCTTGCTGAAGACGAGTCCCGAGGCGACGCCGCCGGCCATCAGGACAGCGGATGCCAACCCGGCTGTCGCCGCGTCGCCAAGCCTGTTGTCCGCCAGGTGTGTTGAAAGATTGCTGTTGCAGACGTTGTAAATCATCATAAAAAGGAAAATAAATGCAGCGTAATAAAATGCTTCCGTGGGCAGCCTTGATTTTTTTGTCTTTCCGACGGCATCCCCGGCCTTTTTTGAGACTCTGCCCGGCAGTGCCACCGCCGCCAAAAGGACGACCGGAAGCATCAGCAGGAATGCCAGATAACCGCCGTACCAAATAAGAGACGCAAGAACACCGCCGACAGCGCCCATCAGGATGCCGCCGATGTTGATGAACGACGTCTGGTACCCCGTCACCTTCTGCCGCTCTTCGTCATTGAAGGCGTCAAACAGGATACTCATCGTCGTCGGGATGAAAAAGCCGATGGACAGCCCCAGCACGACAGAAAAAGCAATGATATGCCAGAATGCCGTATGCAGGAAGAGGACGGCCAGGCCGACGAAAACCGCCATGGACAGCCCGGTGATGACGGCTGTTTTCTTTGAAATAATCCCTTTTGTGATCAAAAAAGCCGAGAGGAGCGCCGAAAACATGGAAGCCAGGTTCGAAAGCGACACGGCTGTTTGTATCTCGGAGAGCGCGCGATCGGGAAAAACCTGCGCCATGCGCGCAATCGCAGGCATCAGCGCAAGGATCGGCATCTGGACGAGCGCAATGCACAATATGGTAATGATCAGCAGCTTCTTGCTTTTAGGTGTTCCGGATTTCTCGGACATGTCCTGCCTCCTAAAAAAACGGACACAGCCACACGCGCGTTTCCTTCGTGGCTGTGTGCTTTGCGTATTATACAAAGCGTCTCAATTAGTTTAGACAATTATAACAATTTTCGGCCAATTCATCTATGCACTTCTTACACAATAATCCGGATGTGCTGATCAGTTTTCTATGTCTATTGCGCACTATGCCGTTCATGTTGATTTTGCCGGGTCTCGTACGGTATAATTGCCGTAATCAACTTCAGAAAAGGACGTGTTTCCGTGGCGCTGATGACATTGGGCAAAACAGGCATAACGGTGAATAAAAACGGTTTCGGGGCGCTGCCCATCCAGAGGATCAGCAGGGACGAGGCGGCTTATCTGCTGAAAAAGGCGGTTGACAGCGGTATCGCTTTTTTTGACACGGCGCGGTTTTACACCGACAGCGAGGAAAAAATCGGGTACGCTCTCAGTGGCGTTCGGGATAAAATCTTCATCGCGACGAAGACGATGTCGATGAATGTGAAGGAGTTCTGGGAGCAGCTGCACACCTCGCTCAAGATAATGAATACAGACTACATCGACATCTACCAGTTCCACAATCCGCCATTTTGCCCGAAGCCGCAGGACGGCAGCGGCTTTTATGAGGCGATGCTTGAAGCGAGGACGCAGGGTAAAATCCGCCATATCGGCCTTACGAACCACAGGATGAATATCGCGACGGAAGCGGCGGAATCGGGGCTGTATGAAACGATCCAGTACCCGTTTTCGTATCTGGCCACGGACAGAGATGTCGGCCTCGTCAAGCTTTGCCGGGAGAAGAACATCGGGCTGATTGCGATGAAAGCGCTGTCGGGCGGGCTTATCACCAATTCTGCCGCTTCTTACGCTTTCATGTCTCAGTTTGACAACGTCCTGCCGATATGGGGGATACAGCGGGAGCGGGAGCTGGACGCGTTTATCTCTTACACAAAAAATCCGCCGGTGTATGATGCGGCCATGTCAGAACTCATTGAAAAAGACAAGAAGGCGCTTGGCCGCGCCTTCTGCCGCGGCTGCGGGTACTGCCTGCCGTGCCCGAAGGATATCGACATCCCCACATGCGCCCGCATGTCGCTTCTGCTTCGCAGGGCGCCGTCCGAGACGTATTTAACCGGGGAGTGGCGGGGCAAAATGGCGCTCATCGAGGAATGCCTCCACTGCGGCCAATGCAAGAACCGCTGCCCCTACGGCCTCGACACTCCGTCGCTTCTGGCTGAAAACCTGGCAGACTACACAACGTTTATCGGGAAATGAATAAGCAAACCGGGCTGTTATCACGGCCCGGTTTTTCATACTGTTTTTCGCTTTTCACGCCGGAGCGTGCTGAGGAAATAGACGATGCCGAATTAAACATGAGTTTCTCCCTGGGCGAGACGGGCGCAATGACCGAATCTGCTGTTTTTAATGATTGGCAGCCAAATCCGCGCTGCCATGCGTCGGGCGACGCCGGCGCAGCGTAACAGCGGCAATGATAAGGCCGAAGATCAGGACGGCGCACGACGCGACGATATAGCGTGTTGCTGTTGCGTCACCGAATATGGCCGATTCCAGCCTTGTAAAGACCTGCGGTGAAAAAAGCCCGCCAAGGCTTGGAGCGACGCTTGAGACAATCACTGTGGCTGTGGCTGACGTCGACTTGTCGACGAGGGTTGAGACGGCAAAGATACACCGCGGCAGCATCAGGCTCAGGGACATACCCGAGATGAAAGCGCCGATAAAAATCGTCACAAGGGACGACGCGAATATACTCAGGATCATGGTTCCGAAAAACATGAGCGCGCAGGCCAAAACAAGGACCATATCCTTGTATTTCTCGGATAATCTGCTGAAAAACAGACCCGAAACAACGCCGCCGCCCATCTGCACCGCCACGGCAATGCCGGCCATGGCCGCGTCATTGACATCGGGGATGTTCTGCTGGATATGCGCTGAAATATTGTTTCCGCCGACATAATAGAATATCATAAACAAAAAAGCGAGCGCGGAGTAGTAGAAAATCCTCATATTATTTTTGATGTAATGAATGACGTTGATGAGGAGCTCGATGAGTGTGCGCCGCTTCCTGTCCCCTGTCTCTTCCGCGGCGGGCGATGCGTAATGGGGCACCGTGAAGTAGGCGAACACGGCGATAGGCAGGCCGATGAGCAGGATGAGATAGCCACCGTACCACATCTCTGTGGCCAGTACGCCGCCAAGTAGGCTCATAACGATGCCGCCCAGATTGATGCAGGACGTCTGATAGCCCGCGATAACCTGTCGCTCCTGATCGCCAAAATTGTCGAACAGCAATCCAAAGGCGTTCGTCATGAACAGGCCCGTGGCCATACCGAGGATAATACTCAGCATCGACAGATTCCAGAATTGAGTGTTAAAAAAATTAGCCAGGAGGCCGGTCAGCGAAAGAAGGAGCAGCCCCGCGATAACGACGCCTTTTTTTGTGAATATCCTCTTGTTGATAAAAACCGCCGCAACAACAGACATCACCGGGGAGACGAGGTTTGTCCAGGCCATTGCCGTCTGGACTTCCGCGAGTGATCTTTTCGGGAAAACCTGCGTCTGAATCATGTTGATGGCCGGTGTCAGGGCAAGCCCGGGCATTTGAATGAGAGCGATGAGCAGGATCGTCCACATGAGCAGCGTTTTTTTCTTGTCGAGCTTCAATTAACGATCCTCCCGGGGTTTTGATGAATGCGTAAGCGCCGGGGTGTCATGGTTTTATAGGTAGCCTGCGACTTAATTCCCTACTATTGTATTTTATCCTGTTCAATAATGCAATCACATGCCGTCTGGTATAAGCGCTAAAAAAAGTCCGCCTTTCAGGCGGACTTTATACGGTATTGCCCAATCTGCCCAGGACTTCTATAAAATAGGGCGGTAGTTCGGTTTTCAGCTCGATCGGCTCGCCCGTCCCCGGGTGGATAAATTTCAGCTCCCTTGCGTGCAGGCACTGGCCGGAAAGCCCCTTTTCGGGTTTCTTCCGCCCGTAGACCATGTCGCCCAGCACGGGGTGGCCGATATACGCCATGTGCACTCTGATCTGATGCGTCCGGCCGGTTTCGAGTCGGCACCGCACGTGGGTATAGCCGTTATAACGGCCGAGCACCTCATAATGTGTCACAGCGCTCCGGCCTTTCAGGCTGCTTGTGACGGCCTGACGTTTCCTATCGGTGTGGTGGCGCCCGAGCGGCGCGTCGACGGTCCCTGAGTCATTCTTAAAATGACCGATGACGACTGCCTCGTAGATGCGGGACAAGGTGCGGCTCTTCAGTTGGGAGGAGAGCGACAGGTGGGCGGCGTCATTTTTGGCCGCGATGACGAGGCCCGACGTGTCCTTGTCGATCCGGTGGACGATACCGGGACGGATCTCGCCGCCGATACCGGAGAGGCTGCCGACGCAATGGGCTAAAAGCGCGTTGACAAGAGTGCCGTCAGAATGTCCGGGCGACGGGTGGACGACCATGCCGCGCGGCTTGTTGACGACGATCACGTCACTGTCCTCATAGACGATATCAAGCGGTATGTCCTGGGCCAGCGTCCGTGTTATGACGGGCTCGGGTTGTGTGACGTCAAACGCCTCGCCCTGCGATACCTTGTGGTTTTTCCTCACGGGTACGCCATTTTTCGCGACGAGTCCGCGTTCCAACAGCTTCTGAACGCCGCTCCGGCTCAGGCCGGGCAGTCGTTCGGTGAGAAAAACATCGATGCGGACGCCATCTATATCGGCTTCAAGCCTGATCGCTTCCACCGTCGGCCTCCGGAATCACACTGTCTGCTGGATTTTCCTCAGTTTCATCGGGCTTTGCATCCTGGGTTTCCCCTTTTTTACGCTTCCCCAGCATAAACTCTTTTCTCAAGTCGTCATGCTTCGCGGAATGCAGCAGATACCAC
>CAZJCH010000042.1:0-4931 GCA_964544005.1 uncultured Papillibacter sp. | reverse complement strand
GTTTTTGATGTGGCCGATTGCTTTATCACTGTCGGCGGCATCGCATTCTGATAAAGCAATCGGCCACATCAAAAACGGCAAAGCTGACGAACTCGAACTCGAAGAAATCGACGACATAGCCGAGAACGGCCCTGTCTATGAGATGGGACACGGCACCGCCGAGGACGGCCGCCAGCGACAGCTTCCCGACGAGGCCGATTTTGTCTTTGTATTTGATCATTCCAATAACAATCAGGACAATCACAACAGCGGAGACGCCGACAAGCACCCAGCGCATGTCCGATAAAAAGCTGAACGCCGCGCCGGTGTTCTCCTGATAGGTCAGGTGAATAATACCGGGTATGACGTCGACAACAGCGCCCGGCGCTATATTCAGCGTGATGAAGTATTTGGCGAGCTGGTCGAGCATGACGATGAGCGCTGCGATAATGAAATAGAACACGTTATTTCTCCTTAATATCCGCCCGCTTTAACGATTATTCGGACACAGCCTCAAGGCACCTCGGGCAAAGCTCGGGATGCGCCGCACTGTCACCGACGCGCACGTCGTGTGTCCAGCAGCGGACGCATTTCGGTTCGCCGCTGGCTTTTACGGCAACGCGCACACCCTTGAACTCCTGCGCGTCGTATCCTTCGCCGGTTCCGCTTGCGACGGTGACCTTTGATACGATAAATATTTCCTTCAGGTTTTCGTCTTTTATCTCCTCAAAGGAGGCAGCGCCAGTGCTGTCCAGATACAGGGTAATCTCAGCATCCAGCGGCTTGCCGACTGTCTTGTCTGCACGCGCTAATTCCAGCGCCTTGTTGACATCTGCGCGGAGGGCCAGCAGCTTATCCCATTTGGTCTCCTGGCCGGCGGCAAAATCATACGCGGGAACGGTCTCGGGCATGGCGTTATAGAGGACGCTCGACCGGTCGGCCGTCTTGCCGTGGGGCATCGCCGCCCAGATCTCCTCGGCTGTGAAGGCCAGGATCGGCGCGATGAGGCGGACGATACCATCCAGAATCAGATAGATCGCCGACTGGGCGCTCTTGCGGGAACGGCTGTTTGAGCCGTCACAGTAGAGGCGGTCCTTGATGATGTCGAGATAAATATTTGACATTTCAACGGCGCAGAAATTGTGGATGCCGTGGTAGATGGTGTGGTACTCGTACCTGTCGTAGGACGCGCGGACGCGTTCAGCGAGCCTGTTGAATTTTATCACTGCCCATTTGTCGAGCTCGAGCATCTCCTCAAACGGAACGGCATGATCAGGATCAAAACCCTCAAGATTACCCAGTATAAACCGCGCGGTGTTCCGAATCTTCAGGTAGATATCCGACAACTGCTTGAGGATGTCCTTGGAAATACGGACATCGGTTCTGTAATCGGACGAAGCGACCCAGAGCCGCAGGATGTCTGCGCCGTAATCCTTAATGACCTCGTCGGGCGCGACGGCGTTGCCCAGGGACTTGTGCATAACCTTGCCCTCGCCGTCGACGGTCCAGCCATGGGTGATGATCTGCTTGTAGGGCGCCTCGCCCTTGGCTGCGATACTCGTCAGCATGGAGGACTGGAACCAGCCCCTGTACTGGTCGCCGCCCTCGAGATAGACATCGGCGGGGGAGCGCAGTCCGGGAAACTTGTCCAGTACGGCGGCGTGGGTCGAGCCGGAGTCAAACCAGCCGTCCAGCGTGTCTGTTTCTTTTGTAAAATGCAACCCGCCGCAGAAGGGACACGCGTAATCCTTTGGCAGAATGTCCGTCGCGTCAGCCTCAAACCAGACGTTTGACCCCTTCTCGGCGAAGAGGTTGGCAACCTGTTCGATAGTCTCGGGTGTGCAGACCGGCTTTTTGCAGGCTTCACAGTAGAAGACCGGGATCGGCAGGCCCCAGTGGCGCTGGCGGGAGATGCACCAGTCGCTCCGCTCGCGGATCATGGCGATCATGCGCTCCTTGCCCCATTCGGGGTTCCATTTAATACCGTCACACGAGGCGACAGCCCTCTCCTTGATCGCATCAACAGACGCAAACCACTGCTCGGTTGCCCTGTAGATGATCGGATTCTTGCAGCGCCAGCAGTGCGGATACGAGTGCACGATTTTTTCTGAAGCAAAGAGCAGGCCGCTTTTGCGGAGATCCTCAAGAATCGCCTCGTTGGCCTTGGAATAATGGAGGCCTTTATACTGCAGCGCATCCTCCGTCATGACACCGCGGGCGTTGACCGGGGCGACAAACGGGATCTGCGGATACCTTTTACAGACGTTAAAGTCGTCAACGCCAAAGCCCGGCGCCGTGTGGACACAGCCCGTACCCGTGTCGATCGTCACATGGTCTCCGACAATAACGAGAGACTCTCTGTCATAAAACGGGTGCTGCGCAACCATCAGCTCCAGGTCTTTACCGGGAAGCTTTTTTACAACCGCATAATCCGCGACGCGGCCTTTCTGCATCACTTCGTCAACAAGCTCGGCGGCAATAATATAGTATTCATCTCCCGCCCTGACGACGGCGTATTCGAAGTCCGGCCCGAGGCTGATCGCCAGATTGCCCGGCAGCGTCCAAGTCGTCGTCGTCCAGATCATGAAATACGTTTTCTCCGGGGGGCACACCCCCTGAAGAACACCCTTGTCGTCCTTGACCCGGAACTTGACATATATCGAGGTGCACGGGTCGTCGGCATACTCGATTTCCGCCTCGGCTAAAGCAGTCTCGTCAGACGGGCACCAATAGACGGGTTTGAGTCCCTTATAAATATAACCGGCTTCGTACATCTTGCCGAAGACGCGGATTTCCTTAGCTTCAAACTTCGGGTCCATGGTCAAATACGGGTTGTCCCAATCGCCGATAACGCCCAGGCGCTTGAACTGCTCCCGCTGGCGACCCACAAAATCCTCGGCAAAAGCGCGGCAGGCATCCCTGAACTGAGGGATGGACATGCTCTTGCGGTCCAGCTTGTTTTTCTTGATGATGGCGCTTTCGATCGGCATACCGTGATTGTCCCAGCCCGGGACATAGGGGGACAGATAGCCCGCCATGTTTTTGTAGCGGACGATAAAATCCTTTAATATCTTATTCATTGCCGTTCCGATGTGGATATCGCCGTTGGAAAACGGCGGGCCGTCATGGAGGATGAACAGAGGCTTTCCCTCGTTTTTCTCCATGAGCTTTCCATATATATCCTTCCTGTAAAACTCCGCCAGCATTTCAGGCTCCCGTTTCGGGAGACCGGCACGCATGGGGAAATCCGTCTTCGGCAGATTTATCGTTTCGTTGTAATCGACAGGCATAAGGGCTTCTCCTCTTTTTATGAATCTTTTCTGAATCTTTATCAGTCCGGGATGACATCATTTGCGCCTATAAATGCTGGGAAACGGGTCGCCGTATCAGCCGACCCGTTTTCGTTATTGATAGCTGTACGCCAATGGACGGCCAACCGGACAATGCATCCTAATCGGAAAAATTAGATCCGAATTTGAGATTGTTGAAATCAAATTTCGGCCTTGGTGAAGTGGGCTCGTCATCATCAGGCTTGTCAAATTCATTTTTCGGCCGAAACAGCTTCGTCTGCTCATCGTTGTCCAGGAGCGAGGCAAAGGGATCCGAATCATCTTCGGTCATGTTGAACAGCGCGTCGTCAATCTGCTTGGCTGTATCGGCAATATCATCCGTCTTTGCAGGCGCCGACCCTGCATGGCTGATGTAATGCTCCGGCTCCGGCGCATCCTCGTCAGCAGGCGCTGACGATTCGGCTTCACGGTTGAGCTCCTCAAGCTTTGACAGGAAAATAGAATGCTGACGAATAATTTCCTGCGACGCCATAACGAATCTTCTTGTTTCATCCTTCACCGACTTAAGACGCGCGTCTTCCTCGGCGAATTTGCTTTTCATTTCAAGCAGCCGGTCTTTGATATCAATTTCCGTCTGGTTTAAGAGTTCTTCGCTTTTCTTCTTCGCGTCGGCAGTGATCTCGTCCCCAAGCCTCTGCGCGGTGAGCAGCGCCATACGCATCGCGTCATCCGTGGAACGGTATTCCTCGACCTTCTCCACCAGGACTTTTATTTTGCTTTTCAGTATGGCGTTTTCTTTATACAGGGCCGAATAATCCGCTGTCAGAGTTTCAAGAAAATCATCAACGGCCGACATATCATATCCGCCAAAGACCGCCTTGACAAATTCCTTGCCGGAGATTTCCTGCGGTGTAAGCATTATCCTTCAATCCTTTCCCAAATCAATCCCTGCGTTTTTTCAGCCTGAAATTCTATATTTAATCTTCCGTCAGAAATTGCCTCAGAAATACAGACCGTTATTTTCGAGCTCGTCAATAAGGTCTCCGAGCAAATCAACATTATACGGTGTGATGATATAGGTGTTGACAGCAACCTTCTTGATCTTTCCCTCCTGAGCATACGCGACGCCGCTGAGAAAATCAATGAGCCGGCGCGCAATATCCTTGTTCGTCTGTTCAAGATTCAAAACGACCGTTCGTTTTTCCCTCAGGTGATCGGCAACTTCCGCTGCGTTTTCAAACCGCTCGGGTTTGACCAGAACAACCTGGAGCTGTGCTGTTGCGTGAATGTTGACAACCTTATTGCTGTCGCGACGCTCTTCAAAACCGCCGTAAGAGCTTCTGGCCTGAGCCGGAGTCTTCGGCGTGATGGGGATTTCCTCGGAAGCCTTCGGTTTAAAATCCTCAAACTCATCGTCATCGTCGTCATATGGCCTTGTCAGCTTCTTCAGTTCGTTGAAAAATCCCATGAGCGCACCCCCTTTATGTTAAAAAAATCAATATTGCCGAACCCCGAATATAGCCGAACCTACACGAACCATATTCGCGCCGGCGGTAATAGCTTCGATAAAACTGTCACTCATGCCCATTGATAGAAAATTCATAGAAATATTATCGTATTTTTTTGCTCTTATGTCAACAAAAAGGTTGTACATTTCATCGA
>CAZJCH010000041.1:0-11502 GCA_964544005.1 uncultured Papillibacter sp. | reverse complement strand
GACAGGGCGATATAGTCGCCATCCTGAAACTTACCTTCCCGATTGAGCTCATCGAGCAGGATGGGGATAGTGGCGGATGACGTGTTGCCGTACTTCTCAATATTTTTAGCGAATTTTTCAGCCGGAATATCCAGTTTCCTGCTGGCCGCATCGAGGATGCGGGCATTTGCCTGATGCGGAATGACGTAAGTAATGTCGGATAGCGACAGCCCCGCCTCCCGAATGACATCCGTCAGGTCGTTCACCATGGCATTAACGGCAAATTTGAAGGTCTCCTGCCCGTTCATATAAATATAAGGCCTTGGCAGTTCGTTTTTATTAAACGGAGAATCACCACCGTAATTAGGAATTTTGATGACGGTGTCGCCGCCCTTAGCATGAAGCTTCGACGACATGTAGGCGTCGCCTTCACCTAAAACCACAGCCCCGGCCCCGTCGGCAAAAATAACGCAGGTATTCCTGTCCGTCCAGTCGATCAGACGGCTCAGTTTCTCCGCGCCGATCACCAGCATTTTTTTCACCTTTTTGCGCGCAAAGTAACCGGCGGCCGCATCAAGGGCATAAATAAACCCGCTGCACGCGGCGCTGATGTCGAGAGCCGGGCATGTCGCACCGAGCAAGCCCTGCAGCATGCAAGCCATTGAGGGTGACGCGTCGTCCGCACTGATCGTCGCACAGATGATCATATCCAGCTCTTCAGGCTTTGTGTTGCTCATCCGAAGCGCTAACTCCGCCGCTTTGAAAGCAAGCTCGGAAGCTGTCTCGGTTGTACATATTCGTCTCTCTCTGACGCCGACGCGCTGTGCGATCCATTCGTCCGAGGTATCAACAAGAGTAGACAGTTCATCATTTATCACAACGCGTGACGGTACGCAATGACCGGTGCCCAGGATTATAAAACTCATGTCGCAACTCCAACGCTCTTTTCAAAAAATTTGTTCAGTTTGGCGATGACGCGCACGAGCATTTCGCGTTCGTCCTCGTCGAATTCCCCTTCAATTTCGTGGATCATGCTTATGTGGTAACGCTGATGATAGGCGTAAACCTTTCGGCCCTCCCGCGTCAGCGTGACGCGGACGACGCGGCCGTCCGACTGGCAGCCGTTTTTGTTCAGATAACCCTTTTTTTCAAGCTTTTTGACGGCGACCGTGACGGAGGGCTTGGCAATCTTAAGAAACTCTGCAATCTCGCTGACTGTTTTCCCGTTTTCCCTGTCCTCACCGACACACTCGATCAGATGCATTTCTCGAATCGTCAGGTTAATGCGTTTATTTCTCTGTAAGAACTCTTCTTCAACGCGGACAATATTATGATATATTTCCATCAGCATATTGTTCAGCATCATCTGAAAACTTAGCACTTAAACCCACCACCGAACCATTTAGTTAGATAAACTAATTAATTTATATCAGCGATTGTACTTGTTTATGCCTTGAATGTCAATAGAAAAGCCTGAAAATAAATTTAACCCGCCAAAGTATTGACACATGTGACATGGTGTGTTAAAGTGTAAAAAATAGTAATCTTTCACTCTTTAAAGCGAAGGAGACAAAATGAAAAACGTACTTTTTACATATGCATATTATTACTTTTACTTTTTTAGAAACAGAGTGAAAGCGATTTATGCTGCGGAAAGTGCGATATAGAGGTTACCGGAACAAGTAACTGACAAATTGCAAGGGGCTGTGCAGATAAATCGCTGCACAGCCCCTATTTATTTTAGGAGGATTATAAAATGATCGCAGTATTAAAACCGGGCACGACACAGCAGCAGATTGACAATCTCACCGTGTGGTTCAAAAACAAAGGGCTTGACGTGCATTTATCGGTCGGTCAATTCCGCACCATCCTCGGTCTCATCGGCGATACAACAGTCATTGATGTCGAGCTTTTAGAGGGCCTCGACATGATTGAATCCGTTAAACGCATTACAGAGCCCTTTAAGAGCGCCAACCGGAAATTTCACCCGGACGATACGGCCGTCGATGTCGGCGGCGGCATTAAGATCGGCGGCGGGCACTTCCAGCTCATTGCCGGTCCATGTTCGGTAGAAACACCGGAGCAGATTACCGCTATTGCCGAAAGTGTGAAAGCGTCCGGGGCTTCCTTATTAAGGGGCGGCGCATTTAAACCGCGCACCTCGCCTTACGACTTCCAGGGCTTGCGTGCCGAGGGCATTGAGCTCCTGATGGAAGCAAAAAAGAAGACCGGCATGCCGATTGTCACGGAAATCATGAACGCAAACCACCTGCCGATGTTTGAAAACGTCGATGTTATTCAGGTTGGCGCGCGCAATATGCAAAACTTCGAGCTCTTGAAGGAGCTCGGCATGACAAAAAAGACAATCCTGCTAAAGCGCGGCCTCGCCAGCACGCTCAAGGAGCTCCTCATGAGCGCCGAGTATATTATGGCGGGGGGCAACAACAATGTCATACTCTGTGAGCGCGGCATCCGAACCTTCGAAACATACACCCGCAACACCCTCGACCTCTCCGCTGTTCCGATGCTCCGTGAGCTTACCCACCTGCCGGTCGTCGTCGACCCCAGCCACGCAACCGGCACGGCACGCCTCGTGAAGCCCATGGCGATGGCGGCAGCGGCAGCGGGCGCCGACGGTATCATGATTGAGGTGCACAACGACCCGGCAAACGCCCTCTGCGACGGTGCGCAGTCGCTGACGCCCGCGCAGTTCAGCGATGTCGCCGATAAGGTCCGTAAAATCCGTGAGGTGATGGCGGAATGAACATCGGTATTGCCGGTCTCGGCCTCATTGGCGGGTCTCTCGCAAAAGCATACAAAAGCATCCCCGGCCACACCGTTTACGGACACGATACGGACAAATCTGTCATCGGCATCGCACAGATTGCCGGAGCGATTGACGGCCCGCTTGACCATGAAGCCATCGGCAAATTGGACGTCATCCTCATCGCCGTGTATCCGAAAGCCGCTGTCGATTATTTAAGTGAAATCGCACCTTGTATTTCAAAAGAAGCGCTCGTCATCGACTGCTGCGGCGTGAAACGCTCCGTCTGCGCGAACTGCTTTGAGATTGCCAAGCAGTACGGCTTTACGTTTGTCGGCGGCCACCCAATGGCGGGTACGCATAATTCCGGCTTCAAATACAGCAAAGCGGCGCTTTTCAAAGGCGCGACCATGATTCTGGTGCCCCCTTCTTACGATGACATCATGCTGTATGACCGCATAGAAAAAGCGCTGGCGCCGGTCGGCTTCGGGAAGCTGACGATAACGACGGCAGAAAAGCACGACGAGATGATCGCCTTCACGTCCCAGATGGCGCATATCATCTCGAACGCTTTTATTAAAAGCCCGACGTCACGCGGGCACAAGGGATATTCCGCGGGAAGCTATAAGGATTTAACGCGCGTGGCGCGGCTCAATCCCGACATGTGGGCGGAGCTCTTTCTGGAAAACCGCGATATGCTCATCAAAGAGCTGGATTTCTTCATCGATTCGATCGTTCAATACCGCGATGCGCTCATGGACAATGACAGGCAAATGATGCGGTCGCTCCTCGACGAGGGCAGAGCGATCAAAGAGGAGCTGGACAGTTAATGAAAAAAATTACGGTCAACACATCGAAGGTATATGACATCCTGATCGGCGCCGGTCTTCTCGATAAGGCCGGAGACTGCGTTGCGCATGTCACAAAAGGCCGTTCTGCAGCCATAGTGACGGACGATCATGTTGATGCTCTATACGGCGACAGGCTGGCCGGGTCATTGTCCGGCGCGGGTTTCAGTGTTGTTAAGCATGTCATCCCCCACGGTGAGCCTTCTAAGAATGCCGCGAACTTTATCGCGCTTCTTAATTTCCTTGCTCATGCGCAATTGACGCGTCCCGACGCCGTGATCGCACTGGGAGGCGGTGTCGTCGGTGACCTGGCGGGGTTCGCGGCGTCAGCTTATATGCGCGGCATTGGTTTTATACAGATACCGACAACGCTTCTCGCCGCTGTTGATTCCTCGGTTGGCGGCAAAACAGCGATCGATCTTGATTCTGGCAAAAATCTTGCGGGGTCCTTTTATCAGCCGGACCTCGTCCTGTGCGACTACGCGCTGCTTGATACGCTCAGCGAGGACTGTTATCGCGACGGCCTCGCCGAGGTCATCAAATACGGGATTATCGCCGACGCAAAGCTGTTCGACATGCTGAACCCGCCCGTCAAGCTGCGGATTGAGGAGATCATCGCCCGCTGCGTGACCATTAAACGCGACGTCGTCACAATTGATGAGAAGGAACAGGGACAGCGCAAGCTCTTGAATTTCGGGCATACCATCGGTCACGCCGTCGAAACCTGCAGTAATTACGAAATTTCGCACGGCAAAGCCGTCGCCATCGGCATGGCCATCATTTCCCGCGCCTCGTCAAAAATGGGCATTTGCGACGAGGCAACAAGCCGTCAGATCGTCGCGCTGATCAAATCCTTCGGCCTGCCGGTAACAACGGAATTTTCCGCCGGGGAGTTAACCGGCGCAGCGCTGAGCGACAAAAAGCGCACTGGCGGCATAATCACCCTCGTCGTCCCCGAGCAGATCGGTATGTGTGTCCTGCGAGAGACGCCGGTCAGCGAACTGGCTTACATTATTGGGTTGGGGCTGAAAGCATAGAAACGAGGCTTTATTATGAACATCAAAATCACAAAACCCGTTCAAGGCGGGACGATACGTGCCGTCGTTTCAAAATCTCAGGCGCATCGGCTTTTGATCTGTGCGGCCTTATCATCAAATGAATCGCAGGTCTTTTGTTCCGAGACAAACAACGATATCGACGCGACCGTCCGGTGCTTGAACGCGCTCGGTGCGGAAGTTGTTTATAACAGCGGCGTATTCAGCGTCAGGCCTGTCACAGCACCGGTGCTCGGAGAACGACTTCTCGATGTGGGCGAAAGCGGCGCGACGCTGCGCTTTATGCTCCCGGTGGTCTGCGCCCTGGGCGCTGATGCCATTTTTCATATGCACGGGAGACTGCCGGCAAGACCTTTATCCCCTCTTTATGAAGAGCTCATGGCGCACGGCTGTGCGTTATCTCCGTACAAGATGAACCCTCTGCATACGAGCGGGCATCTGAAAAGCGGCAGATATACGTTGCCGGGCAATATATCCTCACAGTTCATCAGCGGTCTGATGTTTGCGCTGCCGCTCCTTCATGGTGACAGCGTTATTAAGATCACCGGCGATATTGAATCCAGGCCCTATGTCGATATGACGGTTGCCGCTTTAAAGGAATTCGGTATTGTAATCAAGCCGGGTCATGACGGTTATATCATCAAAGGGAAGCAGCATTATACGGCTCAGCAAGCCGTCAATGTCGAAGGCGACTGGTCAAACGCCGCTTTTTGGCTCAGTGCCGGCGCGCTGCTGGCCTGGACAGACCGTAAACGGGAAGTAAAGGACGCTGTCGGACATGCCATGAACACAACAGCCGCAGACAATATAACCGGTACGCCCGATATCACCGTTACAAATCTCAATCACGCGTCGCTTCAGGGTGACAAAAGCGTACTAAAAATACTTGAACGCTTTGGGGCGCGTGTTGAAGTCGGTGCGGATTATGCGAGGGTTAGCAGTGGGCCTCTGAAAGGTATCGATATCGACGCGGGAGACATACCTGACCTTATTCCCGTTCTGGCCGCCGTCGCCTCGGTGGCGGAGGGCAAAACAACGATTTATAACGCTGGGAGGCTTCGTGCCAAGGAAAGTGATCGTATACAGACGGTGACAAAAACGCTCGCCGCGATAGGCGCCGACATTATCGAAATTCAGGACGCTCTTGTTATCAACGGAAAAGCGCAGCTTACGGGCGGCATTGTCAGTGCTCACGGCGACCACAGGATCGCCATGACCGCGGCTGTTGCTTCCACGGTGTGCAGCGGCCCTGTCATCATTAAGGACGCAGAGGCCGTCAATAAATCGTATCCCGGATTCTTTAAGGATTTCGCCGCCCTGGGCGGTAATACAGAGGAGGTAACGTGATGTCCTCATCGTATGGAAAGAACGTAAAAATCTCTATTTTCGGGCAGTCTCACAGCGATGCGATCGGCGTTGTCGTCGACGGTCTGCCAGCCGGGTTCCGAATCGATTTCGCAGAATTGCACCGATTTATGGAGCGGCGCGCGCCGGGGCGGAACAGTTACTCGACGCAGCGCCGCGAAACCGATACGCCGGAATTTCTTTCCGGTCTGGCAGATGGCGTAACCTGCGGCGCACCGCTCTGCGCCGTCATCCGCAATAAGGATACGCGCTCGTCTGATTACGAGCAGTTGAGAGATGTCCCCCGCCCCGGACACGCCGATTTTACGGCGCAGCTCAAATATCACGGCGCGCAGGACATCGCCGGCGGCGGCCATTTTTCAGGCCGACTCACCGCACCTCTGTGTATCGCAGGCGGCATTTGCCTGCAGCTGCTCAAAGTAAGGGGTATTGAAATCGGCGCGCATATAGCGTCTGTCGGCAGCGTCAAAGACGATGTATTCGACCCCGTCCGCGTTGACGCCGATACGCTCAACGCTGTCAGAACCGCCGCATTCCCTGTCATTGAGAGCGAAAGCGAAGCGTTAATGGTCAAAGCCATCGAAGACGCACGGCTGGACGGCGATTCTCTGGGCGGCGTTATAGAATGTGCTGCCGTCGGCGTCCCCGGAGGCTTGGGCGATCCAATGTTTGATGGGATGGAGAACGGCATCGCGTCCGTCATCTTCGGCATTCCCGCAGTTAAGGGCATCGAGTTCGGCAGCGGCTTTAACGGCGCCGTCCTGCACGGCTCGGAGAACAACGACAGCTTTTATATGGATTGCAATCATATTCGAACACGTACCAACAATCACGGCGGAATTCTCGGAGGCATCACCTCCGGCATGCCGATCATCTTCCGTGTCGCCGTAAAGCCCACACCGTCGATTGCCAAGGAGCAGGAGAGCGTGAGCCTGTCCGGCAAAACAGACACAAAACTGACGGTCAAAGGCCGCCACGACCCCTGCGTCGTCCCGCGCGCCGTACCGTGTGTCGAAGCGGCAGCAGCGGTTGCGATTTACGACGCATTGCTTGAATACAACAAATACAACTAAGGAGAACTCTTATGGATATCAGTGAATTGCGAACACAAATCGATGAAATAGACAGCGACCTGCTCAATGCTTTCCACCGGCGCATGGACGTCTCCGCACAGCTGGCGGCTTATAAGAAGGAAAATAGTATCCCCGTTTATAACCCTGCCAGAGAGCGGCAGAAGCTGAACGATGTCGTTTCAAAAACACCGGAGGAGCTGCGTACCTATGTCTCCGCGCTCTATTCGCTTCTCTTTGATCTCAGCCGTTCGTATCAGGAGAAAAAGTTAAACCCCAACGCCCCGCTGATCAGGGATATTACGGATGCCATCGAAACCACGAACAAGCTCTTTCCCCGCGATCCTGTCGTCGCTTGCCAGGGTATAGAGGGCGCTTATTCGCAGCTGGCCTGCGAGAAGCTGTTTTCCATTCCAAACATTATGTACTGCACAACGTTCGAAAGCGTTTTCTCGACCATCGATTCCGGCTTATGTAAATATGGCGTGCTCCCTCTGGAGAACAGTACGGCTGGCTCGATCAACAAAATTTACGATCTGATGATGAAATATCATTTTTGCATCGTCCGCAGCGCAAGGCTCAAGATCGACCATAATCTGCTGTCCAAAAAAGGGACGTCAGTAAAGGACATCAAAGAAATTTATTCCCACGAGCAGGCCATCAATCAATGCGGCGCCTTCTTAAAGTCGCTCGGCGGCGTCAAAATAACAGCTTGCGAGAATACGGCTGTCGCCGCGCAGATGGTGGCCGATTCCCCCCGGCGCGACGTGGCCGCGCTGTCCTCACGTTACTGCGCCGACCTCTACGGCTTGGATTGTCTGGCTGAATCCGTTCAGGACAAAGGCAACAATTACACGCGGTTCATCACGATATCAAAGGCGCTCGAAATCTATCCGGGCGCGGATAAGACGAGCATCATGCTGTCCATCCCCCACAAGCCCGGTTCGCTGTACAGGATCCTCGCCCGGTTCTATGCCCTCGGCATCAACCTCATCAAACTTGAAAGCCGCCCCATTCCCGACCGCGATTTTGAGTTCATGTTCTACTTCGACCTGGAGACACCCGTTTATTCTCCGGAGTTCATCCAGCTTATGAATGAGCTCAGCGGTGTCTGCGAGGAGTTCAGGTATTTGGGGAGCTATTCGGAAATCGTTTAAATGGGGTTAATAAAATGAAAACTTTCGGTCTCCTTGGCGAGCATCTTTCTCACAGCTTCTCCCCAATCATCCATTCCATGCTCGGCGATTATGAATACCGCCTTTTTGAGAAAGCGCCTGGCGAGGTCAAGGGTTTTCTCAAAAGCCGTGAATTTGACGGATTGAACGTTACGATCCCATATAAAAAGCATGTCATCCCCTATTGCGCGGCACTTTCGGAACGCGCAGCGAGAATTGGCAGCGTCAACACGATCGTCCGGCAACCAGGCGGGGCGCTGTTCGCCGAAAACACCGATTACGATGGGTTTTTATACCTGATCAAAAAGCTGGCGGTCTGTGTTGTCGGGAAGAAGGCGATCATTTTGGGCAGCGGCGGTTCGTCGCTTACCGTCCGCGATGTTTTGGAAGACATGAACACCGGTGAGATCGTAATTGTTTCCCGCTCCGGCGAGAACAATTACGATAACCTGCACCGCCACAGTGACGCCGCGCTCATCGTGAACACGACGCCTGTCGGTATGTACCCGAATAACGGAGAAGCCGCCATATCGCTCGACGGCTTCCCCGCGTGTGAGGCTGTTATCGATATCATATACAACCCCTCCAGGACGGCGCTGCTGCTGGATGCCGAAGGCCGGGGCATTCCCCTCATCAACGGCCTGCCGATGCTCGTGGCGCAGGCCAAACGCGCGGCAGAACTTTTTACAGGCAACGTGATTGATGACGCCATGATCAATAATATTACGGATATAATCGAACGCCGGACAAAGAATATCGTACTCATCGGCATGCCCGGCAGCGGCAAGTCGGCAACGGGCGCGGCACTTGCGAAGATAACGGGACGGGAATTTTTTGACACGGATGATATGATCGTTCAAAATGCTAAAAGGAATATACCGCAGATATTTTCCGAATCCGGCGAGGCTGTTTTCCGGCAGCTGGAGACGCAGGCGCTTCGGGATGTATCCAAAAAGAGCGGCTGCGTCATCGCAACCGGCGGCGGCATCGTCAAGATGCCTGATAACAGCAAGCTCATACGACAGAACAGCTTCTGTGTTTTCCTCGACCGCGATCTTTCCGCGTTGTCAACCGAGGGGCGCCCACTTTCAATCAACGCCGGCATCGAAGCGCTTGCTAAGGAGCGTCTCCCCCTGTACAATAGTTGGTGCGACATCAAAGTGACCGCGAACGGCGTCACTGAGACGGCAAGAGCCATTAAGGAGCTGCTCAAAATATGAAAATCCTTGTCATCAACGGTCCGAACCTCAACATGCTGGGCGTCAGAGAGCCTGATGTCTACGGCAAAGAAAGCTATGCCGACCTTTTGGCGCTTATCCGCGGCGCGGCGTCGGACGCCGGCGTCGACGTGGAAATATTTCAGTCCAACAACGAGGGCGCTATTGTCGACATCATCCAGTGGGCATACTGCAAAATGGACGGTATCGTCATCAATCCCGCCGCCTATACCCATACCAGCATCGCCATACTTGATGCGCTCAAGGCCGTCGCCCTTCCCGCGGTGGAGGTCCATCTATCGGATGTCGGCAGCCGCGAGGATTTCCGGCAGATATCCTACGCCGGCAAGGCATGTATCAAAACAATCATCGGTAAAGGGTTTGAGGGGTATAAGGAAGCGATAGAGTTTTTGAAGGAATATATTATGAAGGAAGCTGCAAAGAAATAAGGCGGCTTGGGCTGAGCTTCCTGTAAAGCAAAAAGCGGTTCGGTTATGCTCCGTTCCGCTTCTTGTTTAACTGTGTTTTTCCTTCGCGCCCAGCTCCACAAGCTTTCTCAGCCGGTGGTTGAGGCAGGATTTTGTGACAGACATCATTTCGGACAGCTCCGTTAGGCTCAACTCCGGGTTGCGAAGCCGCAGCGCGGCTGTTTCCCTGAGCTTGTCCGGCAGGCTGTCAAGACCCGTGGACGCAGCAATTTTTTCAATTGCTTCAATCTGCACAATCGCAGCGTCAACCATTTTTGAAACATTGGCCGTGTCACAGTTGACTTTCCTGTTGATGCTGTTGCGCATGTCCTTTTCAACCTTACGCGACATCAGCTCCATTGCCGACAGCGGCGCGCCGATGGTGGTCAGAAAATCCTCGATGGCCGAGCTCTGCTTGAAGTAATTGACAAAATTGCCGTTCCGCTTTGCTTCCTTTGGTTCGAAGCCCATTTCCAAAAGCAGCGAATACATTTCTCTGCTGACGTTATAATGATCGGTAACCAGCTCGAGATGGTACCTTTTCGTCGGGTCAGTCACAGATCCGCCCGCCAGGAAAGCGCCTCTTAAGAAGCTCGGACGGCAGCATTCGTTCTCCAGAACGCCGAGATTCAAGTGATGCGCCAGCAGCCTGCTGCCCGAAAAACCAAACGCTTCGAAAATCCTATGCACCTTCTCCGGGTTGTTGATCATAAACGTCTGCTTCCCGGCTTTTTCTGCTGATTCAGGCCCGGGTCCGGACGGCGATATATCAAATAATAAATCAAAAGCGCGTTTGAACAGCTTCGGCAGTCTTTGCGCCAACGCCCGGCTCTCCGTAATTATCCGTATCTCGCGTGTTGAAAACGTGTTGCAGTAAAGAAGAAGGCCGTAGCTCTCGGCAAGCGCGCAGCATTTTTGAAACAGCGTATCCCTGCACAGCTCAGCCTTTGTGTCATGGGAAAACGACATGCCAAGCACCTCCTTATTTGTCGTGTCACGAGCTTAATAATGCTTTTCGCCCGTCATACAAACGTGTCGGGACCTTTTTTCGGTATATCTTCATGATTTCACGTGCTAATTTATTGGGGTCATGACGGACAAGATCCTGATCATGTTCGGCCAGCGGCGCTGAAAACACCTCAACGCCGAGTTTATTGATCTCAGCGGTATCGGAGATGAGCTGCACAGCGCCTTCTTCGTCATAACGTTTTGACAATGCTAAAATACAGCTTCTGCTATTGCCGGGCGGCGGCATACCGAGCTCATCCCTGAGGATTCCCGAGCCTCCGCCGTCATCGGTAACCGTCACAATCGCCGTAATATTCGGCGTTTGGCGCTTCAGGCTACGGAGCATCGTCGAAAGGCCTGTGCCTCCGCTGATGCAGGTGATCGCCGGAGGGCACAGGTTATCATCAAAATAAGAGTCCATCATGTCTCCCCGTTTCACTTGTTGCTTCGGACTATTATATGAAAGAGGACTCTAAGATTTATCAATATCCCTGTGGATACAGTCCACATGATACCCTTTACCAGTTAAAAATTCCGAGAGCGCGTGGGCGATG
>CAZJCH010000040.1:7079-11546 GCA_964544005.1 uncultured Papillibacter sp. | reverse complement strand
TGCGGGCTTCGAGCCGACCGTCAGCATCTTTACCGACAATATTCTGCTCGTTTATTACATGGCCGAGACAAACCAGTCCGTGGGTATTTCGACGCTGGCCCTTGCCAAACGCCTCTCGCGCCCCAACCTTCGGGCAATCCCTTTCGATGATCCTTGCTTCGATTGGAGTATCTGCCTGATCAAGCTCAAAAATGCGAAGCTTTCACTGGAAGCCAAGGCGTTTGAAAGCCTGCTTCTCCAGCACCGCCGGGAGATGGAAGCACTGCGGTTCGAGTCTTGAAAGCACTTCAACTTTTGCTTACACAGGCTGAAAAAGCGTGATGACGCAAATAAAAGCGTTTGTGCTATAGTAGTGTTGAGAAAACGAGCATTTTAGCAAGGAGGACATCATGAACAACCCTTCCAACACCGGGCATCTCACGAGCGAAGAAAACGTCCGCCAAAACCGGGATACATATAAAAACGCCTGCTGCGTCGATACGCGCCCGCAGGCGGTCGAACCCTTCGATAAGGAATGGGGGGTCGGAATCTCCGGCAACACGCCAAACCCGTCACCCTTCGAGCGGATCAATAAAATACTCGCCGTCACACAGAAGACGACGAACGGCTTCGTCGCGCCCGACAGGGCGGAGCTGGTGACGGAGGCCTACAAGGCGCATCCCGGCGCGCCGCAGATATTAAAATGCGCGTACGGTATCGCTAATGTCCTCGACAAGACGCCGATCTATATATACCCCGACGAGCTCATTGTGGGCACCCTCGGCTGCGACAAGAAGGGCGCTCCGGTACATCCCGAATTCGGCCTCAACTGGGTCGTGGACGAGATGCGCGACGGCTTGATGGATTACAGCGAAAAGCGCACCCACGACTATTTCAGTTACACGCACGAGACACAGGAACGCCTTGAGGCGCTGCGTGATTTCTGGGACGGTCACACCGTCGAGGACATGACGAACGCCATGCTCACCGACGACGTGCTCAAGGGCTCTCACGCGGGCAAGGGCGTGTTCTTTGCCGACGCGTACATCTTCTGCGGAGCGGGGCACCTGGGGCTGGATTATGAGCGCCTGTTCCGCCTGGGCTTCGGCGGAATCAAAAAGCTCATTCAAACTCAGATGGCATCGCTCTCAATGGCCGACCCCGACGATATTAAGAAGCATACTTTTTATAAGTCAGCGCTCATCACGACGGAAGCGACGACCCGCCATTTCCTGCGTTACGCCGCGCTTGCTGATGAAATGGCTGAAACGGAAACTGAAAAAAAGCGCGTCGAGGAGCTTCGAAAGATCGCAGCCAACTGCCGCTGGGCTTCCGAAAACACGCCGCGCACTTTTTGGGAGGCCCTTCAGCTTGTAAGCCTCGCCAATACGATTATCCTCATCGAGTGCAACGGGCATTCCGTCTCCTACGGGCGTTTTGATCAATATATGTACCCGTATTTTCAAAATGATCTGAAGACGGGTGAAGCCACCAGAGAATTCATGCAGGAGCTTATCGAGAATTTTTACATTAAGATTTGGGACTTGAATAAGCTTCGCAATCATATTCTCATCAAAACCTTCGGCAACGGCGGCATCGGCGGCCCGGCGCTCACCGTCGGCGGCATCAAAAAGGACGGAACGGACGGCACCAATGAGCTGACCTTTATGGCTCTGGACGCCCACGCCCATATCCGCGTCCCGAACCCCTGGCTGGCTGTGCGCCTGCACGCCAATACGCCCTGGGAGCTGAAGGTCAAAACAGCCAATCTTATTCGAATGGGTACCGGCGAGCCGAAGATATTTAACGACGACGTCGCCATCCCGAGTATGCTGACCTCCAATGTCGAATTGACGGATGCCCGCGACTATCAGGTCGTCGGCTGCGTGGAGCCCGATGTCTCCGGCAAGTCCTACGGCTGGAAGGACTGCGGCCATATGAATATCGCCCGCGTTCTGGAGCTGGCGATCAACGACGGGCGCTGCTTTAACTGCGGCTCCTCCTGCCCGCGCTGGGAAAAGTGCGGCGCGGTGGGTGATCAGCTGGGCTTGAAGACAGGCAGCCTGTCCGACTTTACATCTTTTGACCAGGTTTTAGACGCTTATGACAAGCAGATGAAATATTGGTGCGACAGGCAGGTGGCACTTTTAAACGCCGTCGACCTCTCCCATCAGGCCCTCCGCCCGTTGCCGTTTCTCTCCATCCTTATGGACGGCTGCATCGAAAGACGTGACAATGGGCGGCACAAAGTATAATTTCACCGGCCCACAAGGCGTCGGCATCGGCACGGCGGGTGACGGGCTCGCCACCATCAGGCAGCTTGTCTTCGACGAGAAGCACGTCACGGGGCGTGAGCTTCTCGACGCTGTTATCCATAACTGGGAGGGGTACGAGGACCTGTATGCTTATGTGAACAGCGACAGGGTCCACCACTACGGCAATGACGACGACTACGCCGATCAGCTGGCCAAGTTTGCCATGGACACCTGGTGCAAGCATATCGAGCGCCGGCCTAACGCCCATGGCGGCTTCTTCCAGCCGGGCGCGTATTCCGTCACCGTCAACGTGGCTCACGGGCAGAACCAGTGGGCGTCCGTCGAGGGGCGGAAAGCCTTTGAGCCGGTTTCCGACTGTATGGGCGCCGTCCACACGAAGTGCTGCTCCCACGATATCAGGGGGCCGCTGGCCATCTGCCGGTCAGTGACGAAGCTCGATCATGCCCGCGCGACGAACGGCACGCTCCTGAACTGGAAATTCTCGCCTTCGACGCTTGTGGGCGAAACGGGGCGTGATAATTTCATCGCCCTGATGGAGGAGTATATCCACAGGAAGGGCATGCACAGCCAGTTCACAGTTGCCAATCAGGAGACGCTCGTCGCCGCCCAGAAGGACCCGGACAATTACCGCGACCTCCTGGTGCGTGTCGCCGGTTACAGCGCGTATTTTGTGGAGCTGAACAAGGCGCTCCAGGACGATATCATCGGCAGGACGGAATTGTCGTTTGATTAGGAAACAGTGACGCCAGGGAAGGGCAGACACAAGGTCTGCCCCTACGTATGGCACGCATAAGATCGGAGGTGACATCGTGCTGCATTACAATTCCGCCGGAGAACCTTGCGCCCTCGTCAGCAACATCCAAAAATACACCATTCACGACGGGCCGGGCATCCGCACGGCGATTTTTTTCACAGGCTGCACGATGCGCTGCCTCTGGTGCAGCAATCCGGAGACGATCGCCTTTAAGCCGCTGCTCGGTGCGTATCCCGCCAAATGCCTGTCGCTTGAGAAGTGCGGGCATTGTGTCAGCATCTGCCCGGAAAAAGGCAAACCGCTTCAATTCGATGAACTGGGCGTTTTGAAGGCTGTTCATATGACGGACGCCTGTGACGGCTGCTATAAGTGCGCCGATATATGCCCTCCGCGGGCGCTGAAGCAATGGGGGACGCTCATGACAATCCCCGAGCTGATGAAGGCGATTATCGAAGACAAAAGCTTTTATCAGCGAACAGGGGGCGGCGTCACGCTCAACGGCGGCGAGGTGCTTGTCCAGTGGGAAATCGCAGCGATGCTGCTGGAGGAGTGTAAAAAAGCGGGCGTCAACACCTGCGTCGAGACGGCGCTCAATGTCCCGACCGAACATATGGAAGCCGTTTATCGTTTTACCGACCTTGTCATAACGGATATCAAGCATATGGACACGGGTAAGCACATGGAATTCTGCGGCGCGGGCAACGAGTTGATTTTGCGGAATATCAGACGCACCATTGAGCTTGGGAAAAAACTCGTCATCCGCACACCTGTTGTACCCGGCTATAACGGCGATGAGGAAAATATCCGCAGGACGGGTGCGTTTATCACAGATGCACTGGGCAATAAAATCGTCCAGTACCAGCTTCTGCCGTACCGACAACTGGGTATCGAGAAATATGAATCCCTGGGCATGGCATACCCGATGGGAAATTACCAGCCGCCCGAACGGATCGAATGGGAGCAGGAGCTCCTGCGGCTCTGCGACATCCTCGTCAGTGAATATGGCATCCCCGCCGTACCGGGATCAAGCAGCAAACTGGTGTTATAAAAGTGAGTCCCGCCACCCGGCGGGACTTATTATTTGATTTTTTTGGAACCTGGTGATATGGTGTTTGGTAAGAAATAGAAACGGGGGGGATGTTTATGACAAATGCATATTTGCAGCAGCTCGGTACCGGTGACATCAAGGCGGCTATTGTGCCGGTTGAGTGCCTGTCACGATTGAAGGCGGATATCCAGCGCTTCAAGGAAAATGAGGAGCTTAACGGCTTTCAGAATTGGATCGTCAATCAAGGCTATATTCTGGATGCACCGGAGCTCCCGTTCGAGCCAAAATCAATCCTGACAGTCGCCATGAGGAATACGCTGGCAAATGTTGTTTTTGAGCATGAGGGCAGAAGTGTCAGGGATATGTATGGTCTCGGTCAAATTGATGATTTGGTCAAATTTCTTGGTACA
>CAZJCH010000040.1:0-7055 GCA_964544005.1 uncultured Papillibacter sp. | reverse complement strand
CGAAGGATAAGTACAATCTGGAATTCTGCTTCTGGCTGCCGAATAAAAGGCTGGCTGTCTGCTCGGGCCTTGCGGAATACGGCAGGAACAACATTACATATATCGACGGCTGGGGTAACTTTTTTACCTTGTATTCGTATCTGACCGATATGCCATGTGAAGGAGATTATATATGGCGTGACGTTATAAACATGGACGCATGCGCCGCCTGCGGCGCATGCGTCAAAAGCTGCCCGACGAAAGCAATCAGGGATGACAGATTCCTCATCGACAACGAAATCTGCTTTACGCATTTTGAAGAGTCGGATATGCCGTTTCCCGATTGGGTTCCGGACAGAGCGTACCAGTCCGTATTCGGCTGCTTCCGGTGCCAGGAAATTTGCCCAAAAAACATAGAGGTCCTAAAAAAAATCATTACAACGGTCACCTTTGACGAGATTGAAACGGGACTTCTGATGGCAGGGACGGCAAGAAGCGATTTGCCAGAAAGCCTTGTCCGAAAGCTGGTCGATCTCGGCATTGACGACTGGCGGCTGGGAATCATGCCAAAAGGACTGAAAGCCGTGTTTGAGCACACAAAGCCGGAGTCATAGCATATATGCTCACATACTTTGATCTTGACGGGACGCCGCTGCAATCTCTGATGCTTATTTTTCCGTCGGATTGCCCATATTGCCGAACGCTTTCGCTCTTGGCAGGTACCATTTGAAATGAAAGGACAGAAGGCGGATGACGACGATGATGGCCGTTCCGGCCAGCATGGCAACGATGTTTCCCGCGACTGTCCACAATATGACGCAGACGACGGCGCCGAGGAGCGACGCAACGGCGTAAACGTGGCGTATGAAACAATTAAATATTCTCACCAACTTATATTTGCAATTTTTGTAACAATATGGTATTGTATTACCAATTACTTTGGTATTTGCGTGAGCATTTGCATATATAGGCTCTTTTTGAGTACCGGTTTGAGGTGGCAGAAATAGAAACGAAACTGATATGTATTGAAGGTGTTCCCGGTTACGGTAAAAACGCTGCCGCGCACTTTATCACGGATTTTATGGCAGATAACGGAGCAATAGTCTCCTGTAGTGACGAGAATGATTTGAATCATCCGGCTGATTATACATTTCATGCCTTAATGAAGGAGGAGCAAATCAGATCTCTGACCCCGGACGAACAGCGTCAGCTTTATTCGGTAGGCACAAAAACGCTGAGAGGGCTCATTGTTCCGCTGACACAGGTCAGCGTCAGCATGTTCGGAAAGGTAATACCCTATAAGATCTATGATAATTTGGACTGGGAATCCGAAAAGCCCGTCATGCTGGAGCAATGGCAGAGCTTTGCTAAAAAGGTGCAGCAAAGAAGCAGAGTTTATGTCTTCAGCAGCTGCGTGCTGCAAAACCCGATCGGTGAAATGATGATGAGGTTTGACTTCGGATACCCGATCATATGGGACTACACCTTTAATCTCTTCAGAGCGATTGCAGCTCTGAACCCTCTGTTTGTTTACATAAAATGCACTAACATTGGCGCTTGTATCGAGGAGGAGATCCGCAGGCACAATTCCTGCTGGCTGAAAAGTATGATCGAATATCACACGACACAGGGCTTCGGAAAAAGGAACGCCCTGACAGGCCTGGAGGGCTATATCGACTGTCTGGAGGCGCGCCAGCGTATTGAGCTCAAGATCCTCAATGAACTGCCCGCCGAAAAGCTGATTCTGACGGATCCATTCAACAACTGGACAGACGCGAACAAAATGATCAGCACGTATTTAGAGAAAAAAAGTACTGTGAAGCTATAGGATGATATAACAATACGGCGTCAGGAACATCCTGCCGCCGTTTTTTCGTAATTCAAAGGTTATACAACGCTGAAGAGTATATCGCCGTAAGTCGGGATCGGCCAGTATTTTTTGGCTGTGATGAGCTCAAGCGCGTCGGCAGCGGCGCGGACATCATCCATGGCGGGAATGACACGGGTTCTATAGCTCATTGCCTTACCAGTGATATCACCGACGTCTTCGGTCTTTGTGATTGCTTCCGCAAGGGTGACAGTACCCTTATAAAGCGCCGTCGTGAGCTCGTTGAGCCTTGCCACGCATGCGGCTTCATAAGTGACATCGGCTGCCTTGTCAAGGAGAGCCTTTTTGGCGTTGGCGGTCTCGGAAAGCTCTCTGGCGTAAAGGGTGACAGCGGGGAGGATCAGCTGCTTTGACATCTTGTTCATCGTCACGGCTTCGATGTTCAGGATCTTGCAGTAGCTTTCAAGCGCGATGTCGTAGCGTGAATGGAGCTCGGTGTGGTCATAGACGTTATGCCTGGCAAAGACCTCGACATTTTTATCCTTAAGCAGGTAGGGGAGTGCTTCCGGCGTGGACCTGAGATTCAGAAGGCCGCGTTTCTCCGCTTCGGCCACCCACGCATCGTCATAGTTGTTGCCGTTGAATATGATGCGCTTATGCTTTGTCAGGGTTTCCTTGACAAGACTTGTCAGTGCAGCGCTGAAATCAGCGGCTTTTTCCAGCTCGTCGGCGAAGATACGGAGGGATTCGGCGACGGCGGTGTTCAGATTGGTATTGGCTTCTGCGATGGACATGGAGCTGCCCACCATACGGAACTCAAACTTGTTGCCGGTGAAGGCAAACGGTGAGGTGCGGTTGCGGTCTGTCGTATCCTTCGGGAACGGCGGGAGGACGTCGACGCCGATCTTCATCATGGTTTTCACTTTGGCATCATATGAACCGCCGTTCGTCAGGGCGTGTACAATCGCCGTCAGCTCGTCGCCGAGGAAAACGGAGACAATGGCCGGTGGCGCTTCGTTGGCACCCAGACGGTGGTCGTTGGCCGCAGTAGCGACGGAGATGCGCAGAAGGTCCTGATAATCGTCGACGGCCTTAATGACGGCGGTGAGGAAGAGGAGGAACTGGGCGTTCTCATACGGCGTCTTACCGGGGTCAAGCAGGTTCGTCCCGGTATTCGTGGCGATGGACCAGTTGTTGTGCTTGCCGCTGCCGTTGATGCCGTTGAACGGTTTTTCGTGCAGAAGGCAGACCATATCGTATTTTTTTGCGATCTTCTGCATGAGCTCCATTGTCAGGTGGTTGTGATCAACGGCGATATTCGTAGTGGAGAAGATGGGGGCCAGCTCGTGCTGGGCGGGCGCGACCTCATTGTGCTCCGTCTTGGCCAGAACACCGAGCTTCCAGAGCTCCACGTTCAGCTCGTTCATAAACGCCGCGACGCGAGTCTTTATGGAGGCGAAATACTGATCCTCCAGTTCCTGGCCCTTGGGCGGCTTACTGCCGAACAGCGTCCGACCGGTGTAGATGAGGTCCTTTCTCTTATCATACATGGCCTTGTCGATAAGGAAATACTCCTGCTCGGGTCCGACTGTCGTCTTGACAGCGGTCGCCGTCGTGTTGCCGAAAAGCCGGAGGACGCGGATAGCCTGCTTGCTGATGGCTTCCATTGAGCGCAGGAGCGGCGTCTTGGCATCAAGCGCTTCGCCGGTGTAGGAACAGAAGGCTGTCGGTATGTACAGAACGGTCCCTTTGACAAAAGCAGCCGAAGTGGGATCCCAAACCGTATAGCCGCGGGCTTCAAACGTCGCACGGATACCGCCGGACGGAAAGCTCGACGCGTCGGGCTCACCGCGGACAAGCTCACCTCCGGGAAACTCCATGAGTATTCTGCCATCATTTGTCGGCGTGATAAAGCTGTCGTGCTTTTCGGCAGTGATACCGGTCATGGGCTGGAACCAGTGTGTATAATGTGTGGCGCCTTTTTCAATGGCCCATTCCTTCATGGCAGTTGCAACGACGTTGGCAACTCCGACATCAAGACTGACGCCGTCGTTGATTGTTTTCTGCAGTGCTTTATATGTCTCCTTGGGCAGTCTCTGCTTCATGACATGGTCGCTGAACACCATGCTGCCAAATAAATCGTATACATTAGCCATACTGATTTCTCCCCAACAATAAAATAGATTTTAAATAAAATAAACGGCAAAGGCACACCATTACACCTGGCGCCTTTGCCGCTGTATTAACTATATTATATAGCCAGTTTTTTTATTTGTCAACGTTTGATTCGGTATTTCTTTGAATATAATGCAACTCGGGAAGAGCGGACATTCATAATAATCGTTATATATAATAAAAACTTTGGTATAAATGACACTATTACATGGTCGTTGTGACAAAAATGAAATTTTCAACTGTAAAACCTTCAAAATGCATTGACGACGTGCTCTGATTGATGTAATAGGGCTACGCGGCCCTACAGGACGAATAGCAAAAAACAACCGGGGATTTTCCCCGGTTGTTTTTTAGGGTGTCGAGTTGTTTACTGCTTGAAGCTGTGCATGACCCTGTCCGCTTCCTCAGCGCGTTTGCCGTCGTTGAAACGCTCCAGCGTGCCGACGAGATACCCGGTGATGCGGCGTATGCGCTCGAACGGCACCGTCTTCCAGTGGTATGTGAGATCCACGAAATCACCGTCGACGGTGATCTCAATACCTGAGATTGTTTTGTCGGGATATATTTCGCGGGCGCGTTTCACATAGGCGTCAATTTCGGCTGCGGAGAGCGCGCCGCCGGTTACCCTAACGTCTGTCATTTGCGTATCCCCCCTGTATATAGTACTCTGTATGTTATAATATTACTATATCATGCTTTATGTCCGAAGTCTATTAAAAATAGGTAAATCTCCCCTGTGTGGTTATGCAATTTGTGTATCACCTGATAACGCACATGAAGAAGCAGCTCCCATGATGATATGGAAGCTGCCTTTTTTAACTGTCTTTCTTGTCAGGGTCAAGGATATCCGGTGGTTCTGTGTTCGGTTCCTGTGAATCGCGCTGCTCCTGGATCTCCTTATACTCTTTGGAGAGCTCCACAAAGACACCGCTGTCTGTATTTTCCGGCTTGACCTTTTTCGGCGGAATTTGGCCCTCATGCTCACACAGCCATTTGAAATCCTCGCCGTCCATCGTCTCGTTTTCCAGCAGATAATCGGCCGTCGCGATCAGGATATTCTTGTGGGCTGTCAGGAGCTCTTCACACCTCAGCATCGCCTCGTCGAAGATGCGCTTGACCTCGTCGTCGATAAGGGCGGCTGTCTTCTCGGAATAACTCTTTGTCTGGGAGAAGTCCCGTCCGATAAAGATGGAATGGCTGCTGTTGTCGAAGGAGATCGGGCCGATCCTTTCGCTCATGCCGAATCTCGTGACCATGGATCGCGCGATGGCACTGGCGTTCTGGATGTCGGAAGCCGCACCAGTGGAGATGTCGTCGAGCATGAGCTTTTCTGCCATCCTGCCGCCCAGGGAGGATACGATGCGCTCGAACATCTCGCTTCTGGAGTTAAAGGTTTTGTCTTCCGTCGGTCTGAATATAGTCATCCCGCCGGCTGCACCGTGGGGAATGATGGTAATGTGGTGAACGGGATCGACGTGCTCAAGGTAGTGAGAGACGACGGCGTGGCCCGCCTCGTGGTAGGCCGTGAGCCGCCTTGCCTGCTCCGTGACGACGCGGCTTCTTTTTTCGGGTCCGGCAATCACCTTGAGCGTCGCGTCTTCAATTTCCTTCATCGTAATAAAGCGTTTATTGAATCGTGCCGCCAGAAGGGCCGCTTCGTTCAGCAGGTTTTCGAGGTCTGCGCCCGTAAAGCCCGGCGTTCCCTTGGCAATGCTGCCCAGGTCGACATCGTCGCCAAGAACCTTCCCTCTGGCGTGGACGCGGAGGATTGCCTCCCGGCCTTTGATGTCGGGGAGGCCGACATAGATCTGGCGGTCGAACCGGCCGGGGCGCAAGAGCGCGCTGTCCAGGATGTCGGACCTGTTTGTCGCCGCCATGATGATGACGCCCTCGTTTGTCGAAAAACCGTCCATTTCAACGAGAAGCTGGTTTAAGGTCTGCTCGCGCTCGTCATGCCCGCCGCCAAGTCCGGCGCCGCGCTGACGGCCAACGGCATCAATCTCGTCAATGAAGATGATGGAGGGGGCCAGCTTCTTTGCCTGGTCGAACAGGTCGCGGACGCGGGAGGCGCCGACGCCGACGAACAGCTCGACGAAATCCGAACCGGAGATGGACAGGAACTGGACGCCCGCCTCGCCGGCGACGGCCTTGGCCAGGAGCGTCTTGCCCGTGCCGGGAGGGCCGACAAGCAGCACACCCTTGGGGATTCTCGCGCCCAACGTGATGTATTTCTGCGGTCCCTTGAGGAAATCAACGATTTCCTTGAGCTCATCTTTTTCTTCTTCCGCGCCGGCCACATCGGCAAACGTAACCTTTTTCTTTTCCTCGCTGGCGAGCCTTGTCCGCGCTTTGCCGAACTTCATGACGGTTTTGTCGCCACCGACGCCCGAGCGGTTCATCATGGCGTTCCAGAGCAGGATAAAGACGATGATGATGACGGCGTACGGTATGAGCTGGAACCACCAGGGTGCCTGCCAGCCCACGTCATAATTGAACCCGAAGTCCGGATCCTTGTTCTCTAATTCTTCAGCGAGACGTTTTCCGATGTCCTCATAAAATATCGTAACGCTGTAAAGCTCGTGCGAGACGACATTGCTGTTCGTTTCCTTGTAGTTTTCCTTCAACCTTATCGTGAGGGTGCTGTCCTTGACGTTAAAGTATTCGACATCATCGTTCTTGAACAGCCGGACGACATCCGAATATTCAATAGCCGCACCGCTGCTGCCCTGATTGCTCAGAAGCAGATAAACAGCCGATACGAGAATAATAAAAACGAGTATATAAAAACCTATATCACGCGGACTTTTGTTCTTTGGCTTCAAATATTCTTCACTTCTTTCGTTATGTGTTTATCGCCTACGCGTATATCTCCGGCTTAAGTGAGCCTATATACGGAAGATTGCGGTAATGTCCCGCGTAATCAAGGCCGTAACCCACGTAAAAAGCGTCAACGCACTCAAAACCGACGTAATCGGCATTAATCGGCACCTTCCTGCGGGAGGGTTTGTCAAGAAAAGCGCAGATCTTCACAGAGGCGGGGCTCAGTCCTGAAAGATATTTCTTCAGGAATTCA
>CAZJCH010000039.1:0-11574 GCA_964544005.1 uncultured Papillibacter sp. | reverse complement strand
ATGTAATCGTTCTGTTTGAGAGACAGAACCTGTCCGTTGATGAGCCGGACATACCCGGGGAACAGCGAGACTGCGACGGCCAGAACAATGCCCAGAATACCTGTTTTTATGATTGCTGCGATAATCAGCGTCAGTATGAGAGACGGTATCGCCATCATGGCATCGGTGAAGCGCATGATGGCCGTCTGAATGATACCTTCGGCATATCCGGCAATGAGGCCCAGAATCGTGCCAAGCGCTGCCGAAACAACGACCGTCGAAACGCCGACGGCAAGTGCGATTCTCGTGCCGAAGATGATTCGGCTCAAAAGATCACGCCCAAGCGCGTCAGTTCCGAGCAGATGCTGGGCGCTCGGCTGCGCAAGAACATTATAAAGATCCTGCTCGTTCATGCCGTATGGCGCAATCAGGTCGGCAAAGGCCGTCACGAGAAGTGTGAGAATGACGAAGGCAAAGCCGAAAACGACAATTTTTCTTTTGAAGAACACGTGGATAAATCGTTTGAATTCATTAACCGGTGGCAGCAGCTCTTCTTCGAGAATCTCAACCTGATCGCCGACGGGAAGAGCTTGATTATTATCATTGAAATCAATATGTTCAGCCATAATGCGTCTCCCCCTAATTATACTGGATTCTGGGATCCAGCCAACCATACAGCAAATCGACGATCAGACTTGACAGTACGACAATAAGCGTCATTGTGAGCGTCGTTGCCTGAATAACGGGGTAATCATGCGAGAGCATTCCGTCCACCATCATTTTACCCAGACCGGGGACAACAAATATCGTTTCAACGACAACCGAACCGCCGATTACAAGCCGTATCATTGTACCGCTTAACGTAACGACGGGCATAAGGGAGTTATTCACAACATGCCTGAGGATCACCTTACGCTCGTTCATGCCTTTAGCCCACGCAGTGCGGATATAGTCTTCCCCCAGAGTCTCAAGGACGCTGGAACGCATCTGCCTGGCAGTGGAAGCAATGATGGACAGCGAACCGACGAATACGGGCAGGATACTCTGTATTATGCTCTGTCCAAAATTAACCCAGGGCAGCGTGTAGCCGTACATCGGCAGCACTCTCAGCTTTAATCCGAAGAAGTAGATCAACAGGATCGCAATCCAGAACTGCGGCGCAGTAATTCCGATATTGGCAATGACTGAAACCAGATTGTCGACGAATTTACCTCTCCGTATCGCGCTGATAATGCCAAGCAGGGGTCCGATGATGATTCCGACAAGAAGAGAACTGAGCCCCAGTATCAATGTTACCGTTAATCTGTTTCCCATTTCGCTGCCAATGTCGAAACCACGCATGATTGAGTCGCCAAAATCACCCTGGAGCAGCTTCAGGACCCAATCTCCGTACTGAACAATGATTGGCCTGTCCAATCCGGCCTCATGGCGTTTCTGGTCCAAATCTTCCGGCGTCATCTGAGCGACCGAGTTTGAAGCGTAAAGCATTTCGATCGGATCACCAGGCATCGCCCGAATCAATAAGAATACGGCGATACTCACAATTATGACAACCAGAAGCGCGTGCAGCAACCGGCGGATTACGTAGGTCAGCATATGATGTTCACCCTTTATGCATAGTTATCTGGTGGTTTTATAGAAGAAGAGTCTGTGGAGTAAGGGTTAAGGGTCAAGGGAAGCAATGCTTCAGTTTTCTGAAGACACACTTCCCTCAACCCTTGCATTAATACACTTTATCCAAGGTCAGGGTTGGGCTGCCGTTATTTAGAGATCCAGGCGCTTTCGAGGTTGCACCGCTCATATTCACCATAGTGGGTATCATGGACGTTTTTCTTGATGGCCCAGTTGTCGCTCATATTGTAAACCGGAATTGTTGTTAAATTTGTGAGAAGAGCTTTGTGGGCGTCCGCATAGAGTGCTGCATCAGGTTCGGGTGGCGCCGTGGCGCCGAACAGTATTCCCATCCAGTTTTCAGGCCTTGCCGCACTTACTGTGAACATTTGGAACGGATCAAAGGAGAGGAAGAACGTCAGGTAGGGATTCGCAAAATTTCTGAAACCTCCCACGATAATGCCGTCCCAGCCTTCGTTGCGCAGCGTCGCATGGCCTCCCGCATCCGGGAACTGCACATCTGCTGTTATGCCGACTTCTGAGAGCATCAGTTGAACAGCCTGCACGACATCCTTGTCAGCGATGCCGGGCTGCGCGTAAAGCGTCGTCTTAAAGCCATCCGGATAGCCGGCTTGGGCCAGAAGATCCTTCGCCTTCTGAACGTCATAAGTCAAATTATTTGAATCGTCAAGATGAGCCTTTGAGCTCTCCACCAAAAGCTGAGTTGCGGGTGAATATACACCGAATCCTCTTGCCGCTACAATGGCGTCGCGGTCAATAGCATAAGAAATAGCCTGCCTGACCTCAAGCTTTGAAAGTGGCGAATTCGGATCCATACTGCTCGGCGTCAAAGTAACAGGGCCGGTTTCCAGAATAACGATATCAAACTGGCCTGACGCCTTGAGCTGGGAGATCTGCTCGGCAGAGTTGATGTTAAGAACATCAATTCCGTCACTGCCCGTCGACTGGATCGCCATATTCTGCATCATTGTATCCCTGATGAAGTCAAATTCAACCCCGTCAAGGTACGGTTTGCCTTCGCGCCAGTAATTCGGGTTCTTGACCGCTTTGAGATACTGTCCATGGACGTATTCCTGCATAATGAACGGGCCGGTGCCGACCGGGTTGTCTTTCGCCCATTCCTCACCGTTTTTCTCAAAGGATTCCTTGGAGACTATGCCGACTGTGGAAAGGCCGGTTATGATGGTGTTCGCCCATTGATCGAATTTGAGAACCAGCACGAGATCGCCGCGTGTCTCATAACCGGTCACATTCGTCATGATTTTGGCTTCAACCTGCTTCATGATATTCCAGCCGGCCACATCGGCTGTCAATGCCGAGCCGTCGGAGAACTTTACATTGGGCTGGATATTGACCACAACTTCCTTCTTTTCCATGTCGACGGAATAAGAGGTCGCCAGGCAGGGTTCGAGTTCCCCGTTTGTTTTCAGTAAGTAAAGCGATTCAAAGAAAGGTGCAAGGAGCAGCTGTTCGACAGAAACTTGTGCCCAGGGTATACCAATAGGCGCCGAGCCTTCTGCCGCGTTGACAATTTTCAAGATGCCGCCGTATTTGCTTTCAGGTGACGCTGAGGGGCTTTCTGTTGCGGGTGCTGCAGGCGATGCTTCAGATGGGCTTGCGGAAGCTTGGGGTGCTGTGCTGGGAGACGGGCCCGAGGCTGAATTTGAACCGCAGGCAAACAGGGATAATGACAACAAAAGAACCAATAATAATGCCAATGCTTTCCTCATGATTTACCCTCCTTAAAATTTAACCAAAAGCAATTTATACCTTTCGATTTTCGTAAAACTCGCGGCTATATAAATACAGTTCACTAACGATACGCCAGAGTATTTCAGGCTGTCTTTCAGAGATATTTACAAACAATCCTCCACCCCGGCCGAAATAATCAACCGTGTTGCGAACCATATGGACCATTTCATTCTCGGAATAGCTTCCTCCCGGTACAACACCCTCAATTCCCGTATTGAATCCAATCTTGTCGCCGTACTTTATTTTCATCGCCGGGATGTTCACGGCTCTGCGCTGGATCTGAAGAAAATCGGCGTTCATATTAATCATGTACGGTATGAAACGTGTAACGTTGCCGCAGGAATGGAGCATAAAGCTGACGCCCTTTGACTTGATATGGTCAATGATGCGTTTCGTCGGCTCAAACACCAGCTCCTCCATCATTTTTGGAGAAAAGAAGGTGTCTTTCTCTGTTCCCCAGTCATCGTGAATTGTCATCAGGCTGACCGGATACAGGCTGCAGAGCAAATCAACAAGCTCAATCATGTGAAGGGAAAGGCGCTCAAAGAAATCCCTGACAGCCTCAGGTTCGAGGGCCAGCGCGTACATGCCCTCCGTATAACCGCCCAAAACCGCGATCAGCCGCTGGATAAGACCGTTATGTAAATCGATGTGAACAACTTTGTTGGGGTTGTAATCGTTTTTCAAGAAAGCGTCTGCTTTTGTCTGCCAATCCCAGTCGTTCAAATCCGGAAACCTTATTTTTTTCTCCCACCGGGTTATGTCTTCAAGCAAATGGGTACCCGGCTTATTCGTCGCGCCGCCTGCCGAAACGCACCACCGAAGAGGAACACCGAACCAGTCGTAAAAATCATAATCCTCCGTTGGTTTTTTCGACATATCGGGACCAATCTGTTCCCCGATGGCAAGATTCTGAAACAACAGATTCTGGAAATCCGACAGAGAATTCGGTACCCAGAGTGGATCCTGCCGCGCCGCAACACGCCTGAAGTTTTCAATTGGGGTAATCGGCTGGGGCAGCTGTGGGATATCGGGAAGGGCATTCCCAAAGAAATCAGCGGCTTTTTCTGTTTGTATCCCGGGCTTAAGATAATTTGGTCTCAGATACTTCATTATGAATGGCTCCTTATCGCTGATTACCTAAATCCTCTCCCGTCAGGAAGCCGAAGGTCAATGCGGTTCCATGGCTGTTGCCGGAAATCAGAATCGGATAATCAACGCCGTATCGGCCGCCGGCTGTATTGCCGATCGCATATAAGCCTCTGACCGGTGTTCCGCGTTCGTCAAGAACACGCATATGCGTATCAACCCGCAGGCCACCGACAACGGCAAGCAGCGCCGGTCCGAATTTCATGGCGTAATAAGGCGGTTTGTCAAGCGGTATAAGGAGCTCCCGCCGTTTTCCAAAATCATCGTCTCTGCCGCTAAATGCGATGAGGTTGTACCGCAAAAATGATGCTGCAAATATGTCCTTCGGCACACCCATTTTTTCAGCCAGGCCTTCCGGCGTTTCCGACATGACGACCAGACCGCTTTCCAAGCCCGCCTGCAGCTGCCGCGCCTCAGCTTCTTCATTGAACTCCGGCTCGCCCATAATAAAATCGGAGCCCCAGAAAAGGCCGCCGCCATATTGCAGTGATTCCGGAATTTTTTTTGCCCAATCGGAATCGATGATTGACCAGGCATACGGAATATGTTCGCGGATTATTGCCACTGTTTTGCCCTGAACGTAATTGTCCTCGTTCATGAATCTGGTTCCGTCGGGCTTTACAAACAGAAAACAGTAATTTTTATAATGGAAGGCCTGCGGATGCAGCATTGTCGGGAACGGCGCATCCTCAAGGGAACCGCCGGCCCACAACCCCATGCGATGCCCGTCCCCATTGTTTCCACCTTTCGGTGTGTATATTTTTTTACATCGGTTTGCAATCGGTGCCAAATCCTCGCACATATCGGCGTTGCCGCCAATATCACCTGTTGCCAGCACAACGCCGCGCCGCGCCCTGACCAGAAACTCCCCGCTTTGGTCGCGTGCGACAGCTCCTGTGACGCAGTCTTCCCGTTTAACAAGCTGCAAACCGGGCGTATCAAACATAAATCGAGCGCCAAGCTTGACAGCTTCGCTGTACATTGCATAAACAGCGTCGGCACCTCCGGCGCGGGCCCCCTTTGCGGCCATTGGGCCGCCAAAAAAACGATGCGAGCCGATAACATCGCGATATGTGTCGCCCCGGTAGCGGCATCCCTGCAACACCGGCTGCGCGTGATAGTCGGGCTTTGACAGGATGTCGATCAGCCAATCCATCGCACGGCCGCCGTTTTTGAGAAAACGCCAGACGATCCTTTCGTCGCATCTGTTCCCGCAGCGCTTGATCCACTCGCGCGCGATGTCTTCCAGATCGTTTTCGTATCCCTGCGCTTTCATGAAAGCGCAGGGATACGAAAACGATCTGGAAGACATCGCGCGCGAGTGGATCAAGCGCTGCGGGAACAGATGCGACGAAAGGATCGTCTGGCGTTTTCTCAAAAACGGCGGCCGTGCGATGGATTGGCTGATCGACATCCTGTCAAAGCCCGACTATCACGCGCAGCCGGTGTTGCAGGGATGCCGCTACCGGGGCGACACATATCGCGATGTTATCGGCTCGCATCGTTTTTTTGGCGGCCCAATGGCCGCAAAGGGGGCCCGCGCCGGAGGTGCCGACGCTGTTTATGCAATGTACAGCGAAGCTGTCAAGCTTGGCGCTCGATTTATGTTTGATACGCCCGGTTTGCAGCTTGTTAAACGGGAAGACTGCGTCACAGGAGCTGTCGCACGCGACCAAAGCGGGGAGTTTCTGGTCAGGGCGCGGCGCGGCGTTGTGCTGGCAACAGGTGATATTGGCGGCAACGCCGATATGTGCGAGGATTTGGCACCGATTGCAAACCGATGTAAAAAAATATACACACCGAAAGGTGGAAACAATGGGGACGGGCATCGCATGGGGTTGTGGGCCGGCGGTTCCCTTGAGGATGCGCCGTTCCCGACAATGCTGCATCCGCAGGCCTTCCATTATAAAAATTACTGTTTTCTGTTTGTAAAGCCCGACGGAACCAGATTCATGAACGAGGACAATTACGTTCAGGGCAAAACAGTGGCAATAATCCGCGAACATATTCCGTATGCCTGGTCAATCATCGATTCCGATTGGGCAAAAAAAATTCCGGAATCACTGCAATATGGCGGCGGCCTTTTCTGGGGCTCCGATTTTATTATGGGCGAGCCGGAGTTCAATGAAGAAGCTGAGGCGCGGCAGCTGCAGGCGGGCTTGGAAAGCGGTCTGGTCGTCATGTCGGAAACGCCGGAAGGCCTGGCTGAAAAAATGGGTGTGCCGAAGGACATATTTGCAGCATCATTTTTGCGGTACAACCTCATCGCATTTAGCGGCAGAGACGATGATTTTGGAAAACGGCGGGAGCTCCTTATACCGCTTGACAAACCGCCTTATTACGCCATGAAATTCGGACCGGCGCTGCTTGCCGTTGTCGGTGGCCTGCGGGTTGATACGCATATGCGTGTTCTTGACGAACGCGGAACACCGGTCAGAGGCTTATATGCGATCGGCAATACAGCCGGCGGCCGATACGGCGTTGATTATCCGATTCTGATTTCCGGCAACAGCCATGGAACCGCATTGACCTTCGGCTTCCTGACGGGAGAGGATTTAGGTAATCAGCGATAAGGAGCCATTCATAATGAAGTATCTGAGACCAAATTATCTTAAGCCCGGGATACAAACAGAAAAAGCCGCTGATTTCTTTGGGAATGCCCTTCCCGATATCCCACAGCTGCCCCAGCCGATTACCCCAATTGAAAACTTCAGGCGTGTTGCGGCGCGGCAGGATCCACTCTGGGTACCGAATTCTCTGTCGGATTTCCAGAATCTGTTGTTTCAGAATCTTGCCATCGGGGAACAGATTGGTCCCGATATGTCGAAAAAACCAACGGAGGATTATGATTTTTACGACTGGTTCGGTGTTCCTCTTCGGTGGTGCGTTTCGGCAGGCGGCGCGACGAATAAGCCGGGTACCCATTTGCTTGAAGACATAACCCGGTGGGAGAAAAAAATAAGGTTTCCGGATTTGAACGACTGGGATTGGCAGACAAAAGCAGACGCTTTCTTGAAAAACGATTACAACCCCAACAAAGTTGTTCACATCGATTTACATAACGGTCTTATCCAGCGGCTGATCGCGGTTTTGGGCGGTTATACGGAGGGCATGTACGCGCTGGCCCTCGAACCTGAGGCTGTCAGGGATTTCTTTGAGCGCCTTTCCCTTCACATGATTGAGCTTGTTGATTTGCTCTGCAGCCTGTATCCGGTCAGCCTGATGACAATTCACGATGACTGGGGAACAGAGAAAGACACCTTCTTTTCTCCAAAAATGATGGAGGAGCTGGTGTTTGAGCCGACGAAACGCATCATTGACCATATCAAGTCAAAGGGCGTCAGCTTTATGCTCCATTCCTGCGGCAACGTTACACGTTTCATACCGTACATGATTAATATGAACGCCGATTTTCTTCAGATCCAGCGCAGAGCCGTGAACATCCCGGCGATGAAAATAAAGTACGGCGACAAGATTGGATTCAATACGGGAATTGAGGGTGTTGTACCGGGAGGAAGCTATTCCGAGAATGAAATGGTCCATATGGTTCGCAACACGGTTGATTATTTCGGCCGGGGTGGAGGATTGTTTGTAAATATCTCTGAAAGACAGCCTGAAATACTCTGGCGTATCGTTAGTGAACTGTATTTATATAGCCGCGAGTTTTACGAAAATCGAAAGGTATAAATTGCTTTTGGTTAAATTTTAAGGAGGGTAAATCATGAGGAAAGCATTGGCATTATTATTGGTTCTTTTGTTGTCATTATCCCTGTTTGCCTGCGGTTCAAATTCAGCCTCGGGCCCGTCTCCCAGCACAGCACCCCAAGCTTCCGCAAGCCCATCTGAAGCATCGCCTGCAGCACCCGCAACAGAAAGCCCCTCAGCGTCACCTGAAAGCAAATACGGCGGCATCTTGAAAATTGTCAACGCGGCAGAAGGCTCGGCGCCTATTGGTATACCCTGGGCACAAGTTTCTGTCGAACAGCTGCTCCTTGCACCTTTCTTTGAATCGCTTTACTTACTGAAAACAAACGGGGAACTCGAACCCTGCCTGGCGACCTCTTATTCCGTCGACATGGAAAAGAAGGAAGTTGTGGTCAATATCCAGCCCAATGTAAAGTTCTCCGACGGCTCGGCATTGACAGCCGATGTGGCCGGCTGGAATATCATGAAGCAGGTTGAAGCCAAAATCATGACGAATGTGACCGGTTATGAGACACGCGGCGATCTCGTGCTGGTTCTCAAATTCGATCAATGGGCGAACACCATCATAACCGGCCTTTCCACAGTCGGCATAGTCTCCAAGGAATCCTTTGAGAAAAACGGTGAGGAATGGGCGAAAGACAACCCGGTCGGCACCGGCCCGTTCATTATGCAGGAATACGTCCATGGACAGTATCTCAAAGCGGTCAAGAACCCGAATTACTGGCGCGAAGGCAAACCGTACCTTGACGGGGTTGAATTTGACTTCATCAGGGATACAATGATGCAGAATATGGCGATCCAGTCGACGGGCAGTGACGGAATTGATGTTCTTAACATCAACTCTGCCGAGCAGATCTCCCAGCTCAAGGCGTCAGGCCAGTTTGATATCGTTATTCTGGAAACCGGCCCTGTTACTTTGACGCCGAGCAGTATGGATCCGAATTCGCCACTTTCAAAGCTTGAGGTCAGGCAGGCTATTTCTTATGCTATTGACCGCGACGCCATTGTAGCGGCAAGAGGATTCGGTGTATATTCACCCGCAACTCAGCTTTTGGTGGAGAGCTCAAAGGCTCATCTTGACGATTCAAATAATTTGACTTATGACGTTCAGAAGGCGAAGGATCTTCTGGCCCAAGCCGGCTATCCGGATGGCTTTAAGACGACGCTTTACGCGCAGCCCGGCATCGCTGACAAGGATGTCGTGCAGGCTGTTCAACTGATGCTCTCAGAAGTCGGCATAACAGCAGATGTGCAGTTCCCGGATGCGGGAGGCCATGCGACGCTGCGCAACGAAGGCTGGGACGGCATTATCGTGGGAGGTTTCAGAAATTTTGCGAATCCCTACCTGACGTTCTTCCTCTCCTTTGATCCGTTCCAAATGTTCACAGTAAGTGCGGCAAGGCCTGAAAACTGGATGGGAATACTGTTCGGCGCCACGGCGCCACCCGAACCTGATGCAGCACTCTATGCGGACGCCCACAAAGCTCTTCTCACAAATTTAACAACAATTCCGGTTTACAATATGAGCGACAACTGGGCCATCAAGAAAAACGTCCATGATACCCACTATGGTGAATATGAGCGGTGCAACCTCGAAAGCGCCTGGATCTCTAAATAACGGCAGCCCAACCCTGACCTTGGATAAAGTGTATTAATGCAAGGGTTGAGGGAAGTGTGTCTTCAGAAAACTGAAGCATTGCTTCCCTTGACCCTTAACCCTTACTCCACAGACTCTTCTTCTATAAAACCACCAGATAACTATGCATAAAGGGTGAACATCATATGCTGACCTACGTAATCCGCCGGTTGCTGCACGCGCTTCTGGTTGTCATAATTGTGAGTATCGCCGTATTCTTATTGATTCGGGCGATGCCTGGTGATCCGATCGAAATGCTTTACGCTTCAAACTCGGTCGCTCAGATGACGCCGGAAGATTTGGACCAGAAACGCCATGAGGCCGGATTGGACAGGCCAATCATTGTTCAGTACGGAGATTGGGTCCTGAAGCTGCTCCAGGGTGATTTTGGCGACTCAATCATGCGTGGTTTCGACATTGGCAGCGAAATGGGAAACAGATTAACGGTAACATTGATACTGGGGCTCAGTTCTCTTCTTGTCGGAATCATCATCGGACCCCTGCTTGGCATTATCAGCGCGATACGGAGAGGTAAATTCGTCGACAATCTGGTTTCAGTCATTGCCAATATCGGAATTACTGCGCCGCAGTTCTGGATTGCGATCCTGTTGATCTACTTCTTCGGATTAAAGCTGAGAGTGCTGCCGATGTACGGCTACACGCTGCCCTGGGTTAATTTTGGACAGAGCATAATACAGAGTATCCTGCCCGTATTCGTCGGTTCGCTGTCCATCATTGCTTCCACTGCCAGGCAGATGCGTTCCAGCGTCCTTGAGACTCTGGGGGAAGACTATATCCGCACTGCGTGGGCTAAAGGCATGAACGAGCGTAAGGTGATCCTCAGGCATGTTGTGAATAACTCCCTTATGCCCGTCGTTACGTTAAGCGGTACAATGATACGGCTTGTAATCGGCGGTTCGGTTGTCGTTGAAACGATATTTGTTGTCCCCGGTCTGGGTAAAATGATGGTGGACGGAATGCTCTCGCATGATTACCCCGTTATTCAGGCAACGACGCTCACAATGACGCTTATTGTCGTACTGTCAAGTCTGATCGTCGATTTGCTGTATGGTTGGCTGGATCCCAGAATCCAGTATAATTAGGGGGAGACGCATTATGGCTGAACATATTGATTTCAATGATAATAATCAAGCTCTTCCCGTCGGCGATCAGGTTGAGATTCTCGAAGAAGAGCTGCTGCCACCGGTTAATGAATTCAAACGATTTATCCACGTGTTCTTCAAAAGAAAAATTGTCGTTTTCGGCTTTGCCTTCGTCATTCTCACACTTCTCGTGACGGCCTTTGCCGACCTGATTGCGCCATACGGCATGAACGAGCAGGATCTTTATAATGTTCTTGCGCAGCCGAGCGCCCAGCATCTGCTCGGAACTGACGCGCTTGGGCGTGATCTTTTGAGCCGAATCATCTTCGGCACGAGAATCGCACTTGCCGTCGGCGTTTCGACGGTCGTTGTTTCGGCAGCGCTTGGCACGATTCTGGGCCTCATTGCCGGATATGCCGAAGGTATCATTCAGACGGCCATCATGCGCTTCACCGATGCCATGATGGCGATACCGTCTCTCATACTGACGCTGATTATCGCAGCAATCATAAAAACAGGTATTCTGGGCATTGTTCTGGCCGTCGCAGTCTCGCTGTTCCCCGGGTATGTCCGGCTCATCAACGGACAGGTTCTGTCTCTCAAACAGAACGATTACAT
>CAZJCH010000038.1:7413-11608 GCA_964544005.1 uncultured Papillibacter sp. | reverse complement strand
ACTATATAATTCTTACCGAACCACACGTCTAACGTGTGGTTTTGGTATACAATAAAGGTCCCGCGCCGAGGCGCGGGACCTTTTCAGTATGCTGTCAGTTTGTCGTTGTCGTCCCGTTATCAAACACGGTCAGCTTGCCGTCCGTAAGTATGACATAGGATTGATCATTCTTGACAAAGTCCGTACTAAAGCCGCTTTGTCCGACGATCGACGCCGGTTCGTCGGATGCTGAAAGAATCCCGAACGCGGTGACGTTGTCTTTATCAAAGTAAGCCCGTATAATCTCAAAAGAATCATCCGACGGATAATAATACTGCGCTGCGTATGCGTCTCCGAGGTTGACATATTCAAAGAATATGGAAATGCTTCCGTCTTCCTCATACAGCGTCGACGTCAGCTGATCCGAACCGGGATCGTAAGAGCAGGTCTGTTTGAAAGATCCGCCTTCAGGATCTTCGTACTCGATCGTAAAGTCGTTGCCGCTGCCGGTGATTTTAACGCCCTCCATGCCCAGCATGCCCATGGCTGCCTCCGATGCCTGTATATCGCCTGTAAACATCGCCAGCGTCAACAGTGACATATCGATCATTGCAACGCTAAGGTAACCCATACTAACGGTCAGTGAAAGAGAGTCCGACCCTTCTGCGGCGGCCGTCATTCTCTCATAAGCGGCAGACTTGTAGGTCGAATAGTTGCTGAAGCCCTGAGATGGATTTCCCGCAGGCGCAAGCGACTCGGCGATGCCGAAGTTCGGATCTTCATCGTCTTCCTGCTCGGGATCGGTCACGTCCTCATCCGGTTCAGCGGAAATCTTATCTTCGTTGTCAGACTGGGATGCCGGCGGTTTTGGGGCGACGTTTTTTGGAGCTCCGCCGCAGCCGGCGAGCAGCGTCAGCATCATCGCCAATAGCATCATGATTACTGCTGTCTTCTTCATGTTAAACTGTACCTTCTTCCAGTTTATCTGATACTCAGAGGTTAATGTTCTTTCTGCTGAGCTTTTGCGCGAGATTGCCAATGAGGGGCATCTTGTACTCATAGTAGGTGTAGGACTTGTAAATCCCGAGGATCATCAGCAGATCGAAGATAATAGCTATGATGAGTAATATAATAGAGGCGAAGGTGGTACCGCTGAGAGCAGATTGCCAATTATTCATTAAGTAACCGGGCGAAGTGAGCAGCGCATAATTGATGATATCGAAAATTATGGCAAGCACCGCAAATATGACGTTCAATATCGTTGCCTGCATCGCGTGGAACTTCACGAACGGGCTGTCCTTCTCAATGATAAACAGCGCCAGCGGGAGCAAAAAGATCAGAAAATACTTTACGATAGGGACCCATAAAAATATGCCGCCGACGATGTAAGCAATAAGCGCTGCGATATTTGCGTCCATTCCGAGAGACGATCTGTGTGGATTAACTTTCATTGTGCAACCTCCCCAAGTTTTCCATGAATTTCTCCATGATTTACAAATTAACATTAAAATATTACCATACGGTATCCGGTTATGCAAGAGCTTCAAAACAAAATGCTCCGTTTTTTTCCTCTATTTCAGCATTTCTTCAAATTTCTCTTCCGATATGACCGAAACACCGAGGCTTTGGGCTTTTGTCAGTTTTGAGCCGGCATCCTCACCTGCTAAAACCCACGTCGTTTTCTTTGAAACGGAGGAGGAAACGCTGCCGCCGTGCTTTGTAATGATATCGCCGGCCTCGTCCCGCGTGTAGCTTTTCAGCGCGCCTGTCAGAACGAAGGTCTGCCCGGCAAAGCGTTCGTCCGTTTTCTTGACGCGGCTGGTCATGTTGACACCCGCTTCCCTCAATCGTCCCAACAGGTGCTGTGACTGAGGATTGGAAAACCAGTCGCGAATATTCCCTGCTGTCACACCGCCGATATCGCCTACCGCCGTCAGCTCCTCCATGCGCGCGTTTTCGATCGCTTCCAGCGTGATGAAATGCTCGGCCAGAGCTCTCGCGGCGCTTTGCCCGACCTGCGGTATGCCCAGCGCGTTCAAGAGCTTGGAGAGGTCGTTGTCTTTTGATGTGTTAATGGCGCTGACCAGATTCTCGGCCGATTTTTTTCCGAACCTCGGCAGAGACGCGAGCGACTGGGCGTCAAGATAATACAGGTCGCCTGACGAAGCGATCAGTCCCGCGTCTATAAGCTGTGTAACGACAGCGATCCCCAGGCCTTCAATGTCCATTGCGTTCCGGGACGCGAAATGCACGATATTCCGCAGCCGCTGCGCCGGGCATTCGGCGCCTGTGCAGCGGATGGCCGCCCCTCCCGCGTCTCTCATGACGGCGCTGCCACATTCGGGGCAAACCTCAGGAAAGGCAAAAGGCCGTGCATCCTCCGGGCGCTTGTCGAAAATGACCTCAAGGACCTCAGGGATGATCTCGCCGGCTTTTTGGATCACGACGGTGTCCCCTATCCGGATATCCTTATCCCGTATGAAATCCTCGTTATGAAGCGTCGCGTTCGTCACAGTCGTGCCGGCCAGCCGGACGGGGGCCACAACGGCTTTCGGTGTCAGAACGCCGGTACGGCCTACCTGAATCGTGATATCCAGGAGCTTTGTTTCCTTTTTTTCGGGCGGGTATTTGAAAGCAATTGCCCAGCGCGGCGCTTTTGACGTGCTTCCAAGCCTTGATCTCGCCTGCAGGGAGTTGAGCTTGATGACGGCGCCGTCTATATCGTATTCCAGCATCTCGCGGTTATCGCCGAGCCATTCGATTTTCGCGAGGCATGCGTCGATGCTGCTCTGTCTTGAGCTGTCCACCACCCTGAAGCCGAGCGTCCTCAGATATTCCAGTGATTTCTCATGTGTTTTGAATTCTCTGCCCCTGACGGCCTGTATGTTGAACACAAGCAGCTCAAGGCGGCGCGCCGCGGCAATACTCGGGTCGAGCTGACGCAGAGAGCCGGCCGCGGCGTTCCTGGGGTTGGCAAAAAGCTGCTCGCCGTTTACCTCGCGCTCCTCATTGAGCGCTGTGAAAACAGAGCGCGGCATAAAGACCTCGCCCCTGACGGCCAAATGCTCCGGTGCGTTTTTAAGCACCTGCGGCAGCGATTTGATCGTTTTCAGATTATCTGTCACGTCCTCGCCGACGAGGCCGTCTCCCCTTGTGGCTCCGCGTACCAAGACGCCGTCGTCATAATACAGTGCAACAGACAAGCCGTCGATTTTAGGCTCGACGGCATACCCCTCGTCAGCGGCAGCATCACCGACGCGTTCGCCGAAGGCGATGATCTCATCAAAGGAAAAAACATCGTTCAGGCTCTCCAGCGGTACCTCGTGCGTCACGGGCGAAAAGGCGGCGGACGGCACGCCGCCGACCTTCTGTGTCGGCGAATCGGGCGTTATGAGCTCCGGGTTCTCTCTTTCGAGCTCTTTGAGGCGCCGGGTGAGCATGTCATATTCGTAATCCGTGACGAGAGGCTGATCGAGGTTGTGATACGCGTTACCGTACGCCTCGATTTTTTTGCGCAGGGCGAGTAGCTCTTGCTTGGCGTTCATGATTCTCCTCCGTAGCTTCCGATATCCGCGAACATATCCGGGACTTTACCGAATATAGTGGTCTCGCATACGGCAACCTGGTCTGAAACCGTTACGGTATCCTCGGCAAAACCCGGGATCATGATATTGACTTCGACTGTGATATCCATGTATATCTTGTGCCGGGTATTGTTAATGCCGACTGACTCGAAATCGTTTGAAAAAGCAGTGTTCACATCGGCGACTGAAAGAATCTTTATTTGAATCTTCGGGCCACGCCCCGAGAAAAGCATACCGCCGATCGCATTTCCGATGGGGATTTCGATATCCGTAATGACCTGATCGTCTACTTTTTGGTAAACACCTCTTGATATCTTTGTCGAGAGGGTGTTGATCATCGCCGTGTTGAAAAAAAGAGCCGTGACGTTACCCTCCGTATCCTTTTCGAATGTCACGAGCTGTGTATAGTCAAACGCACCTTTCAATATCTCCTGCTCGATCACGTCGTTGACCTCGATCATCAATACGTCGGTGACCATCGTTTTGGCCAGCTTGATCATCAGCGGCCGCAGCTGGATAAATACAAAAGATATGACCGCAGTGATCACCAGAAAGCAGATGATCAGAAACAGGATGAGCCTCTGGATACGCGGCAAAGGCTTGTGGTACGAATTGATTTGAATTTTTCTGCG
>CAZJCH010000038.1:0-7403 GCA_964544005.1 uncultured Papillibacter sp. | reverse complement strand
ATTCATCCAAATATTTTTGAAGCTTATCTACAAACACCCCTTATGCCATCCATATGCGAGGTTTTTAGTAATTATTATGTGTCAGCATGTCTGCCGCTTTCATTATTCCAAGCTTTCCCGACTCAAAGGTCAAACCGCCCTGCAGATATGCCTGATAGGGCGACCGCATCGGGCCGTCGGCCGACAGCTCGATGGAAGCCCCCTGAATAAAGGTTCCGGCCGCCATGATCACAGGGCAGTCGTAACCGGGCATGTCCCAGGGCTCGGGGCTCACATAAGCGTCGACAGGGCCCCCGGCCTGTATGCCTTTGCAGAAACGCCGGAGCAGCTCGGGACTCCCGAGCTCCACCATCTGGATAATATCGGATCTTGGCGCGTCCCATGCCGGTGAGGACTTATAGCCCATCAGCTCCAGGAGCCTCGCGCAGAACACAGCGGTCTTCAGTGCCTGGGCTACGGTGTGAGGCGCCAGGAACAGGCCCTGATAGAGGAGCCTGTTGTTAAAGAGCGTCGAGCCGCATTCACCGCCGATACCCGGCGTCGTCAGACGGTATGCCGCCGCCTCAACGAGGCAGCGCTTTCCCGCCACATAGCCGCCTGTGGGCGCGATGCCGCCGCCGGGATTCTTTATAAGTGACCCGGCGATCAGGTCCGCTCCAACCACCGTCGGCTCCGTCGTCCCGGCAAACTCGCCGTAGCAGTTGTCAACGATCACGGCGGCCCGCGTATTCACGCTATGGACCGCGTCGCAAATCCTTCCGATCTCGTGAACCGACAGCGCCGGACGGCTTGAGTATCCTCTTGAACGCTGCACAAATACGGCGGCGACGCGGGGATCTGCAGCAGCCTTGCAGATGGCTTCATAATCGGGTCCGCCGCCGGCTGGCGTCCCGTCCGGCAACAGGTCCGTCTGCTGATACCCGATGCCGTAGTCACGGAGCGAACCGTGATAACTGCCCTCGATGCCGATGACGCCCTTCAGCGTGTCGTAAGGCGCGCCGGTGGCCGAAAGCAATATGTCGCCTGTTTTCAAAGCGGCGAAGATGGCCGCCGTAATGGCGTGGGTGCCATTGACAAAGCCGATGCGTACAAGCGCCGCTTCCGCGCCGAAAACGTCGGCCCAGATAAGGTCAAGCGTGTCCCTGCCCTTGTCGCCGTAACCGTAGCCTGTCGATCCGGTCAGGCAGCCGTCGGACACGCGATGGCTGTGAAAGGCCGCCAGCACCTTTTCGGTATTATCCTGCGCGATCGTGTCAATATGGCCGAAGACAGGCGCGATATCGGCCATGGCCGTTTCAGAGAGCCTGAGGATGTCAGGGCTCAGCTCCATGAAACCCATCAGTATTTTTCTCCGATTTCCACAAGGAACAGCGCCGCCAGCTTATATACGGCTTCAAGGTCGCGCACGCAGGCGACATTGGCCGGAGAATGCAGATTTCTGACCGGCGCGGCAATCCCCGCCGTCATGACGCCGCCGTGGGAACGCTGCACGGCCCCGGCGTCCGTCCCGCCGGAGATATATGATTTTGTCTGCCACGGGATTTCGTTTCTTTCGGCAAGCGCCGTGAGCATAGCGTACAGCTCCCTGTCGTAGATGGTGGCATTATCCATGAACGGGATCACGACACCCTTCCCGACGGAGCAGACCTTCTTTGACGACGGTACCGACGGCAGATCGGCGGCTGTCGTGTTTTCAACGATGAGCGCGATATCGGGCTTAACGCTATAAGCTGCGACGGCGGCACCGCGTGTGCCGACCTCCTCCTGGACGGTGAAGGCGAAGGCGCAGTCAACCGGCAGCTCCGATTCAAGGAGCTTGATCAGTACGGCGCAGCCCGCCCTGTCGTCGAGCGCTTTTGTTTTGACAAACCCGTTTCCGAACGCGATAAAGCTATTATCGAAGGCGCCGGTGTCGCCCGGAGAGACCAGCTTGGCTGCTTCTTCCTTATTCCCCGCCCCGATGTCGATGTACATATCGCTGAGCGGCGGGATCTTTTCACGTTCGTCCTTTTTGACGAGGTGATAGGCCATAAGGCCGATCACGCCGAAAACGCCGCTTTTTCCGATTGTCACTGTTTTGCCGATGAGAACGCGGCGGTCGATGCCGCCGACACAGTCGAATTTCAGGTACCCGTCGTCGGTGATGCCGGTGATGATGACGCCGACCTCGTCCATATGCGCGCAGAGCATGACTGTCTTGGACGGCGTTTTTTTTCCCTTTTTAAAGACGATGAGATTGCCCATGGCGTCGGTTTTCATATCATCCGCGTAAGACGCCACGCGGGACTTAATATAATCGCGGACAGGCCCCTCATCCCCGGAGACGCCGCTGAGCGCGCAGAGCGCTTTGATTGTTTCAAGCATTGTCCTCGTCTCCCTTCATGGCTTTCGCAATTTCAGATAAAAGCGCGGCAACAGCCTCGGCGTCGCTAAGGCTGACGACCTCGACAGGGCTGTGCATGTATTTAAGCGGCAGGTCAAGGAGCCCGACGGCGACGCCCTCGCGTGTCAGCTGAATGACATTGGCGTTTGTACCGGTATTGCCGGCCTCGATCCCGAGCTGATATTTGATACCCTTTTCCTCCGCAAGCCGGACGGCCGTGTCGGTCAGGCTCTTGTTGAGAATCGTCCCCTTTGAAATGACGGCGCCGCCGGTGACCTCCTTGAGCCAGTACTCCTTGTTATCCGGCGTTTTGGCGTGGTCGACATCGACGGCAAAACACCAGTCGGGATTTATCGAAAACGCAGCTGTCTTCGCGCCGCGCGTGCCGACCTCCTCCTGAACGCTCGCCGAGACGTACAGGTCAACGTCCAGCTTCTCATCCTTTAATAACTCCAGCGCGCGCAAAATGCACGCGATGCACGCCCTGTCGTCAAGGCCCTTTCCGCAGAGCAAATCCCCGCCGATGCAGCGTACCCCTGTGCTGAAGACGGCCGCCGTCCCCGGCGGAACGGCCTTTTTCGCTTCCTCCTGGCTCATGCCGATATCGATGAAAAGTTCTTCTATTTTAATCGTTCTGTCTGTTTCCTCGCCCTTTTGAATATGCGGCGGCGCCGCGCCGACAACTCCGATGATCGGGGGCTCCGTCAATATTTTGATCACCGAAGCCGGGAGCATGCGCGCGTCGACGCCACCCAGCGCCGCGAACCGCAGGAAGCCCTCCTCGTGACCCGTGACGATAAAGCCGATTTCGTCGATGTGCGCGTCGAAAAGCAGCTTCTTTGCGTTCTTTTTCCCACACAGCTTTACGCCAATGACATTTCCCAGCACATCCGTTTTGACCTCGTCCATATATGGGGCCAGCAGCTCACACACGCGCGCCGCCACCAGCTGCTCTGAGCCAGCCGGCCCTGCCAGCGCGCATAATTCAAGTATACTTTCCGCTATTGACATTCTCTCTACTCCAATCCGTTTATGATATTTTTATAAGTATTCCCACGTTCCTCAAAATTCTTGAAACGGTCGAACGACGTGCAGGCCGGTGACAGCAGGACGACATCTCCGCTCTTTGCTGTCTGATAAGCGGCCAGAACGGCGTCCTTAAAATCGGCCTTCTCGATGATATTCGGACTGCCGTTATACCCCGGCGCGTTTTCAACCGCGGCGCGGAGCTTGCCTGCGGTTACCCCCGTCAGTACAAGCGTCTTCACATGCGCCATGACCTCCGGACCCAGATCGTCAAATGGGATGCCCTTGTCCTTGCCGCCGGCGATCAGGATCACCTTCTCCTGAAATGACCGCAGTCCGGCGATCGTCCGCGTCGGGCTCGATGCGATGGAATCATTGTAATATCTAACACCCCGCAGCGTCCGCACCAGCTCAATCCTGTGCGCGACGCCCCCGAAGGTTTCGGCGACCTTAACGCAAGCAGCGCGGCTCACGAGCCCGCTCACCGCGGCGAACGCCGCCAGATAGTTTTCGATATTGTGGATACCCGGCAAAAGAATCCGTGAGGTTTCCGTAATAGGCTCGATCGTGCCGTCAGCCGCCGCAAAGAGCGTATTGCCCTCACAAAAGGTACCGTTTTCAACGCGAATTTTCCTGCTGAAAAGGCGGACCGCACCCTTCGCCGAAGCGGCGAAGCCGCGCGTAATCTCGCTGTCGAGGTTTAACACAAGGATGCCCTTCGCGTTCTGATAACGATAAATATTTCGCTTCGCCTCCACATACTCCGCCATATCTTGGTGCATATCGAGATGGTTTGGCGTCAGATTCGTGACCACCGCGACAGACGGGCTTTTTTTCATCGTCATGAGCTGGAACGACGACAGCTCCAGTACAACGATGTCGCTCTGCTTCATCTTGTCAGCGCGGTTTAAGAGCGGCGTACCGATATTGCCGCCCAGATGGACGTTATATCCCTCCTCTGTCAGGAGCTTTGATATGATCGTTGCTGTCGTCGTCTTTCCGTCGCTGCCCGTGACGGCAATAATCCGGCAGGGGCAGACGTCAAAAAATATCTCCATCTCCGATGTCAAAACGGCACCGCGCGCGACAGCCGCTTTCAGCTGCGGCAGGTCCGGGCGCATCCCCGGCGTGCGGAAGATGATATCGGCGTCCAGTTCCTCTAAATATGCCTCGCCAAGGCGGAGCTTCGCGCCCTTATCTTCCAGCGCCTCCGCCGCGCCGCCCAGCTTCGCCCGCTCCGTTTTGTCGCAGGCCGTTACATCGCAGCCGTTTTTGAGCAGCAGCTCCAATAGCGGCGTATTGCTGACGCCGATGCCGATGACGGCGATCTTTTTGTCCTTGATCCGGCGAATATATTCGGATAGCTTCAATGAGGCACCTCGTTTCATGCTCCGGATTATGCCTGTTTCTGAGGTATTATATAATGACCGGCGCTTATTTTCAAATTTTTTTCGCTTTAAAAATTATTATACTATATTGTAATATTCCTCCATCATGTGATACAATAAAAGTTTGCGCTTTATAAACAAACGATCGGAGGGATTCCCTTGGAAACAGAACTCTATATCGGTAAAACGCTTTACGCGCGCAACGGCGACAAGGTTATTATCAACTCGATTTCGGACGGCGCGCTGGCGGTCGAGTGTAACCGCAGGCAGTACATCAGAACGCCTCAGGACATCGGAAAAAACCTGTTTCTGTCAAACCCTCTGGAGGAAGCCGCCATCGAAGAATTTGAAGGCGACGTGATTTTTCAGCAGGAAACGGCGCATCTCAGGAAGACCCAGGAGGAACTGGAATCTTTCAGCGGCTTTCTCTTAAAAGTCAACATTGGTGACAACGGCTTTGTCATCGGTACGCAGACAGGATTTGACGAGGTGACAAAGGAGGAGCTCATCGCCAATCCATATTTTGCACGGATGGATATCGAGATCGACGATCAGGTGAATAATGAGCTTGAGGTCGCGTACATCGGCAAAAAGGGTGTTTATCATCAGAACCGTCTTCTTGTCAGCGACTGGCGGTCTGAAATCGGCCAAAAATATTACATGAAGAACGTCACGCGATTCAATTACAACTGCTTTGATTATGAATTGATGCTCCGGCGGGCGTTCCGGATCAAGAACCGCGTTTTGACCGCCTACGAAAACGAATTTGCCAGATCGGCGTATATCAGCACTCTGACGAACGGAGTGGTCAGGACCGACATTCGCAGCGATATCATCACAGACCCTTTTTTGCGTGACATTATCCGGCAGAAGCATGTCCAGAACGAGCTGACGGATATCATCGAGAGTATTCAGGAAAACCAGAACAGCATCATCACGCACGATGAAAACGAAAGCATCGTCGTCCAAGGATGCGCCGGTTCAGGCAAGACAATGATCCTGCTGCACCGGCTGTCCTTCATCAAATTCCGCAACAGGGACCTGGACCTGTCAAAGATCAAAATCCTGACACCGAACAGGCTCTTCAACGTATATATCAACGACCTGTCAAAAACTCTCGAGCTTGAAAAGGTGGATAGGCTGACGGTCAATGAGTATTACACCGTGCTGCTGACGCGTTATTATAACATGGAGCGGACACAGCTGGGGCATAAATGCACGCCGAACGAGCTTATGGATTACAAAGCGTCGCAGCTATACAAGGAAAACGCCGCGGCCGGCTGGACGGCTCTATATTCCGACAACATGCGGGAATATATCAGCAAGGAAGCTGCCCTGTATTTGCGATATGTTATCAACAATAAAATTAAATACGCCGAAATCTGCGCTTTGCTGAGGGATAAACGAAAAATAATTCCGGACGAGAACACCCTCTCTATCCGGAATATCTCCGTCTTACAGAGCGTACTGAAGGACGTCATAGAGACCTTTGTGTCTTACTACAAGCAACTGGATGCCTGCAAACAGTCTGAAGCGGCGCTTGGGTCGGTAGAGCGTAAGCTCCTCCTGATGAAGGCAAAGCTGCCTCATGCCGACGCGCTTCTTGATGAGATCATCAGGGCTAAGCTCCAGAAAACGCCGAACCTCCGGGAGCATTACGAGCAGAGGAAAAGACAGCTTCTTCGGGAGAAAAACCGAAACGCCTCCGTTGAACAGGCAATCAGGGAGTGCGATCTCTGTCTATGCGCCATCCTTTATGATAAAGCCAAGCATGTTCATGACGTCGACAAAAAGCTCCTCCGGCAGGAAAAAGACAAAATCCCGTATACCGAGCCCGAGATGGCCCTCATAGAAAGCGCATACCGCCACGCCGGTGATTTCTCAGTCGGTGTCGTAGAAAGCATGGTTCTGGGGATGATTGAGCGCGAGTACGGCGTTTATCTCAGTTATAAGAACAAATTATACCTGAAGCTGCTCATCTATTATGTCATTTTCGGCAGGCTTGGCGGCGGCGAACGCCTTTTATGCGTAGACGAAGGGCACGACTTATTTACCAATGAATACAGGCTCTTCTATCTTGTCAACGGCAGCGGCCTTCATTTGAATATCTATGGGGATCTGCACCAAATTGCGAACGACGGCGAGGGCGTCGCCGATTGGGATAATCTGTACAGTATTTTTGACTTCAGGCTGTTTACCCTCAACGAGAACTACAGAAACAGCTCGGAGATTATTGAGTACAGCAACAGCGCGCTGGGATTTTCCGCGTCGAATCTCGGAATCAGCGGAGACCCGGTTCGAGCGCTTGATTTCAACAGTTTTATCGATCACCTCAACGATAACATCATCGGTTCACGAAAGTTCGCTGTCATCTCAAAAAAGAAGAAAGCGGCGTTTCTGAAGCAGCTGCGGGAAAATATCAGATACCAAATAAACACCGATGAAATCAACGCCGGAGAAATCGCCCTTCTGACACCCGTCGAGGCTAAGGGTCTCGAATTTGATACCTGCTACGTGATCCCGGAAGGCATGAATCGGAACGAAAAGTATATCTCCTTCACGCGGGCCCTCAACGAACTATACATCGTGTCCTTATAACCACACTG